>JBGUWA010000146.1:0-30867 GCA_045220635.1 Candidatus Alloenteromonas sp.
TGGCGGCGCGATCGCCGGTATCGGCGGCGCCTTCTATGAACTCGATAACGTCAAAGGCATGTTCAACGTCGCCGACGGCATCGATGCCTTTGGCTGGCTTGCCCTTTGCATCGTCATCTTCTCGTTGTGGAGACCGATGATCGCCATCGGCGCTTCCTTCCTATTCGCTTGCCTCTCCATCGCCCCGACCTTCTTCGCCCCGTACCTGGGCGCGGCGGGCTACGTTACCTATCTATTAAAGATGGTTCCCTATGTGGCGACGATCGCCGTTTTGATCGTCACCTCCATAGTTACGAAAAAGAACCAGGCACCCGGATCGCTTGGGGTGCCATATTTTAGGGAGGATCGATGACGGACCAGTAAAAACCCTGCAAATCTTGAATGAAATGGGGCGTTTCCGAGAAAACAGAACCCCTAAAACCCATTATTCTCGGCGAAATAAAGGAGGCAAAAATTATGCCACAAAATTCGAACATCATTTATCAGGTTGAAGACAAACCCGCATGGGGGAAGACCCTGATCTTCGCGCTTCAACAACTCCTTGCCATCCTCGCCGCGACCATCGCCGTTCCTTCCATCATCGGCAACGGCATGAGCCCCGCCGCCGCGTTGTTCGGCGCCGGTGTCGGCACGTTGGTCTACCTTTTATTCACCAAGTTTAAGAGTCCTGTCTTCTTGGGCAGTTCATTCGCCTTCATCGGCTCCATGATGTCGGCTTTCACGGGCGCTGTCTCAGCATCCGCTGGATACCTTGGTATCATCATTGGCGCCGCTTTAGCAGGTTTAGTCTACGTCATCATCGCGATCGTCGTTCGTTATGCCGGTACCGCGTGGATCAATCGTCTGATGCCCGCCGTCGTTATCGGCCCAACCGTCGCTATCATCGGTCTTTCTCTAGCAGGTAACGCCATCAGCGATTTCACCAGCGGCGCTACCGGCGAAACCGCTATGACCCATCACCAGTGGTTCTGCTTGATCATTGGCTTGATTACCTTATTCACCACCATCTGCATCTCCGTTTTCGGCAATAAGAAGATTCGCATGATTCCGTTCATCATCGGCATCGTTGCCGGTTACGTCGTCGCCGCCATCTTCACTGGCCTTAGCTACGCGTCCAACTATGAACCGTTGAGAATCATCGATTTCGACAAATTCAAGAACATTGAGTGGTATCCTCATTTCACCTTCCTTACTGCTTTCAATGGCTTCAAGGATTTCGCCGATCCCGCCCAATTCTTCACCTATTTCGGCTCCCTCGTCGTCGGCTACGTCCCCGTCGCCTTCGTCGTCTTCGCCGAACACATCGCCGACCACAAGAACCTCAGCAGCATCATCGGTCGCGACTTGCTCACCGAACCTGGCTTGCACCGCACCCTTCTCGGTGACGGCGTTGGTTCCGTCGCAGGCGCCTTCTTCGGTGGCTGCCCCAACACCACCTATGGTGAATCCGTTGGTACCGTTGCGCTCTCGGGCAACGCTTCCATCCGCACCATCTTCCTCACCTCGATTCTCGCGATCGTTCTCTCCTTCATCGGCCCCTTCTCGACCTTCCTTTCCACCATCCCGAGTTGCGTCATGGGCGGCATCTGCGTCGCCTTGTATGGCTTCATCGCCGTCAGCGGCTTGAAGATGATCCAGAAGACCGACCTCAACGACAACCGCAACATCTTCGTCGTCTCGGTCATCCTCATCGCCGGTATCGGTGGCATGGTCATCAATATCCGCGACCACATCAAAATCACCTCCGTTGCCTGCGCTTTGATCCTTGGCATCGTCGTCAACCTCGTCGTCAACCTTGGCAAGAACAAACAAACCCAGGAAGTCCTTTTAAGCGAAGAACCCTTAGGCAACAAGGCCGCGAAAGCGGAAGCGGAAGCTGAACCTGCAGAAGAGCCCGCTCCCAAAGATCCGGAATAAACACCAAAAGATTTACCTAAATTCAAGCGACAAAGCGCCCTAATCTATGTGACATGGGCGCTTTTTCCATATCAACTTCGGTTTTTAAAGACAAACGTAGTCTTTATGGTAACTTTAAATAAAGCGAGGAACATCAATGAGAGAATACGTTGGACAATTTATGAAAGCCGACCGTGGGAATGTCGCTGGCATTCTTTACTTCTATTCCGAAAGTCTTGTTTGGAAACCACGCGCCTATCGTTACAATGCGATGTCGTTTGATATTCCTTACCGGGACATCAAAAACTACGAGGTGATGGAAAGCAAAAAGAAACACGTCACCATCGACACCGAAAGCGAGACTTACGCGATCGACATCTATCACATCGACCTGTTCATGATGAACTTGGACATGGCCTTAAGGGATGTGCGTAATGCTTCGGGGAAGAAAGAGGCGCCCGCCCTTCCTTCTAGTTCCGCGCGCATGGAAGGCGAAGATGATCTTTCTGCTTTGGCCCGCTTGGCCGCGCTTCATGATTCTGGCGCTTTGACCGATGAAGAATTCACCGCGATGAAAGCCAAAATCATCTCGGGCAAGTAATCCAAACATAACGATCAACGGGAGTCAAAAGGCTTCCGTTTTTCTTATGCGCATGCGTGCAAGCGAAAAGTATTTGCCTTGTTGGAGGAACTAGAGCAAAATACAGCTCAGCGGAGTTCGGCCTCTAAATCCTTCGCTATATAAAATAAAACCAAGGAGAAACAACCATGCGACAGCATTCTTTTGCGCCCTTTCAATGGGCCAAGAGAGAAATTCAACTATTCTCTACCTTGGTACGATCGGTCCCCACGCTAGTCATCGTACTTTTTTCTTGCGCCGTCATCTTGATGAACCTTTTAGCTTCGTTCACCATCGTGAGCTTGCCTTATTTTGCCCTCACGGGTGGCATCTTCATTTCCTGGGCGGCGTTCCTTTTCATGGACATCATCTCCAAACACTTTGGCCCGAAAGCCGCCAATCGCGTTTCCTGGATCGCCCTTTCCGCGAACCTTGTCGCCGTGGGCATCTTCTTCCTGATTTCCCAAATCGGAACCGTTCCTCAGCTGGATATGATTCTGCATGGACAATGGTCGATTCTGCTTGCGAGCACCGTCGCGTTCATCGTTTCCGCTTTAGCCAACAATTTCCTAAATCATTTAATTGGTAAGGGTTTTGCGAGGAATCCGGATGGAAAAGTGGCATATTTTTGCCGTAGTTACGTTTCGACTTTCGTTGGTCAAGCCTTAGATAATTTTGTCTTTGGCGCCTTGGCGTTTATCGTTTTGCCCATGATTCCCGATGCCCTACAAGTGACCTGGACCTGGGGACAAGTCGTGGGTTGCGCGGTTACCTGCGCGCTTGCGGAACTCGCCATGGAGATCATCTTCTCGCCCATTGGATATAGTGTTACCAAGCGTTGGCGGGAAAAAGGCGTTGGCCAAGAATACATTGACCGTTACTACCCGAGAGTCGTCGAGGAGAACTAATCGTGTCCTCCTCCTTTGAACAATTAACCGCCGCCGAACTTGGAAAAGAAGTGGCGGCAGGGCGTATTGATCCCGAAGAAGTCGTCGAGCGCTTTATCCAAAACATCATTGCCTTGAATCCTGAGGTGAACGCTTTTACGTATACCAAATTTGAATATGCACGTGCGTGCGCGAAAGAATTGAAGAGGCGCATCCAAAACGGCGAATCCGTCGGACCTTTCGCTGGCGTTCCCTTTGCCTTAAAGGATTTCCTTCCTTCCAAAAAAGGCTGGACCGCAAGTCATGGAGGCGTGGCTTCGCGCATTACCGTGGATCCTGAAGATAGCGAATTCTGCAAAGCCATGGAAAAAGCAGGCGGCATCGCCATTGGCAAAACCAACGCCCCAGCCTACGGTTTCAGCGGTTTGTGCGACAACAAACTCTATGGCCCAACGCATAATCCATTCGACCTTAGCCGTAATTCCGGTGGCTCTTCCGGAGGAAGCGCGGCAGCGGTGGCTTCGGGAATGGTTTTGATGGCCGAAGGCGGCGACGCGGGCGGATCGATTCGCATCCCTGCAGCGTGGAATAACCTCTTCGGATTCAAAGCCAGCGCTGGCTTAATTCCAAGCCGTATTCGTCCGGATTCCTTTGCCGCGACGCATCCTTATTGCTGTGGCGGCGGCCTTACCAAATCGGTCGAAGACACCGCGATTTTGCTCGATTACATGGTCCAATATGATTCTCGTGACCCCACGAGCATTCCCTTCCAACACGAAAGCTTCACGAAGGAAATGTTACAAAGCATCAAAGGAAAACGAATCGCTTATACCTCCAACTTTGGCATCTTTCCCATTGATAAAGAGATCGATGCTAAAATCCGCGAAACCGCGAAGAAACTCGAGGAAGCGGGAGCGATTGTCGAAGATGTTTCCTTCCGTTTGGTGCGAAGCGTCAAAGAACTCATGCATGCATGGTGTCTAAGTCTTAGCTTTGACTCCGCGATCGAATTCGATTTGCTCAGGGAAGAAGGAAACGATTTCCTTAAGGACCACCGCGACGAAGTGAGCGAAGTCTTCGCTTCCTATGTAGAGAAAGTCGATACCATCGGAAAGAAAGAACTTTATCAGTTCAATTTGATTCGTACCGAAATCCTCGATGCCTTCGAAGATGTGTTCGAGGAATTTGACGCCATCGTCTCGCCAACCGCTTTATGCTTGCCCCCTCTTAATGGAAAAGAAAAAGGAACCACGACGGGTCCTTCGACGATTGGCGGCGAACCCATCGATTCCAATTTGGGGTTCGCGCCGACGTTCTTGGTGAACTTCATTGGTTATCCCGCCGCTTCGGCGCCTGCGGGATTCCTTCGTGGCTTGCCCGTTGGAATGCAAATCATCGCCCCGAAATACAAAGACGGTCTTGTTCTTGCCGTTGCGAAAACGATCGAAGATCTTTTGCCGTGGCGGAATCGCTATCCGTTTATGAATTAACTGATTTCTTAAGACGTTTCATGCCTTCCTCGACTAAGGATCGTGGGCAGGCCAAATTGATGCGGATGAACCCTTCGCCACCTTTGCCATAGGCTGCGCCGTCGGAAACGAATAACCCCGTTTTCTCTCTGGCGCGTTTGGCGAAGTCTTTGCCTCCATCGGGCAAGGCGCGGCAATCCACCCACATCAAATAAGTGGCATTTGCAGGAATAACGCGAAGTTCAGGAATCTCATTTTTTATGAAATTCTCCGCAAAAGCCCTGTTTTTATATACGTATTCGTTCATTTCCTCTAACCATTGGTCGCCTTCGTTTAGGGCGGCGGTGGATGCGATGCAGGAGAAGGCGTTAGGTTCTGCGCACTCGTCGGTATTGAGTTGCCGTTCGACTTTTTTACGGATTTCAGGATCAGGAATCACGATCGCGGAAGTATGGATGCCCGCCAAATTGAACGCCTTGGTTGGCGAGATGGCGCTATAGACAACGTCCTCAACGCCCTCTAGAGATAAAAACGGAACATAAGGGTGGCCCGGACGGGTGACCAAACCATGGATCTCGTCGGAAAGGACGATAACGTTATGCTTCTTCGCTAAGTCATAAAGCTCTCGGAGCTCTTCTTTGCTCCAAATCCTGCCAACGGGGTTATGTGGATTACAGAAGATGCAAAGTTTGGCTTTATCGGAGGCAAATGCCTTTTCGATCGAAGGATAATCCAAGACGAACTCGTCGCCCTTCTCAAGGAGAGGGACTTCTTTAATGACGCAGCCGTTGTTGCGAATCGAGTTATAAAAGATGTTATAGACGGGCGAGAAGATCACGACTTCATCGCCAGGTTTGCATAAGGCACGAACCGAGGAGGACAAGCAAGGGACAACGCCCAAGGAGAAGAAGATGTCTTTCGGGTCGATTTTCCAGTTGAAGTGGCGGCCATAGAAATTCACGTAGGCGTTTGCCCACTCTTCATCGGGCATGGCATAACCGAAAACGCCATGTTCCACGCGTTTCCGAAGCGCAGCGATAACCCAAGGTGGTGCCTTAAAGTCCATGTCGGCGACCCACATGGGGAGTTCGTCTTCGCCGACATCCCACTTAATGGAATTGGTGTGACGGCGGTTAACAAGTTCGTCAAAAGGGTTATTCGGCATGAATGATCTCCGTTTTGGTGGGGTCGATGTTGGGATCATCAAAGATGAGTTCGCCAATATTGCTACAGACGATGCGACCCGAAATCGGGTTTTTGATGGAATCGACATCGGACACGATTTCCGCATCGATCTTTTCGCAATACTCAAATGACAAATCCGTATCGATGACGCGGCAATCGATGAGGGTGATGTTCTTCATGTAGCAGAACCCTTGATGCGAATGGATTTCGCAATGGCGGAGCACGACGTTTTCGCTATTCCAACCAAAATACTCGCCTTCGATATAGCAATTTTCGATTTCGACGTTCTTGCAGTTCCAGAATGCGTCTTTAGTGCGCAGAACCGAGTTACGGATGACCACGTTCTCGCAGCCATCGAAAGCGTAATTGCCTTCTAAATCGAGATGGTCCACCATGATGTTTTTGCTTAGCATCGCAAAATAAGGGGCATTGCGAACCACGATGGTATCGAGCGAGATCGAATCACACCACCAAAGGGTTTCCTGGCCATCGGTGAATTCCGAGTCGGTGATCTTAATGCCAACGCAGCGACGGAATAGTTTTGGCGCGTCGAATTGGCATTGGGTTAAGTTAATGCCGTTGGTGTACCAAATGCCAGCGCGGGCATTGGGGTTGAACGTCGAATCCGAAACCTCGACGTTTTTGCAATACCACAAAGGGTATTTCCACTCGAAGGAACATTCGCGAATGTCGAGTTTTTTGCTTTCTTTTAATGGCGACTCGCCATCATGAAAACGACACCCTTCGATTAATGCGTCTTGCGTCATGAACAGAGCCCGTTCGCCTTCGAATGCTTCGTTTTGATAATGCTTCATAAAGTTACCTCGATGGCGCCACTGGCTTTGCCACTTTTTCACTTGCTCAAAATGTACCACACAAAAGAAGCTTTTGCGTCAGATTTGCTTAGCAAAATGAAAAAGAATCCCAATCAAATGCCTTTTGCATTCATCTGTCTTTGAACTCTTTGGCTCATCATGGTTTCATAAAAAGACGAAAGAGGACAAAACCATGATTCTTGATGGCGCGACAAAACGATTCGGATTCGGTTGCATGAGGCTTCCGATGAAAGGAGAAGAGGTTGATATCGAGCAGATGCGCTCGATGGTGGATCTTTTCTTAGAACAAGGCTTCAACTATTTCGATACCGCGCATGGCTATATTCGTGGACTATCTGAGTTAGCGGTTAAGGAGACCTTGTCCTCCCGTTACCCGAGGGAACGCTTCGTTTTGACCGACAAGCTAACCGAACCTTATTTCAATTCGCGCGAAGACATCCGTCCGTTCTTGCTTTCGCAACTTGAGGCGACGGGGGTGGAATATTTCGACTACTATCTCATGCACGCCCAAAACCGAAATAACTACGAAAAGTTCAAAGCGTGCGATGCCTATAACGCCGTCGCCGAGCTCAAAAAAGAAGGGCTAATCCGCCATATTGGCATTTCGTTCCACGATACCGCGGAAGTCTTGGACCGCATTTTGACCGAACAACCCGTCATTGAAGTGGTGCAGATTCAATTCAACTGGCTTGACTATGAATCGCCCACCGTCCAAAGCAAATTGCTTTATGAGGTTTGCAAGAAACACGGCAAACCCATCATCGTCATGGAACCGGTTAAAGGCGGTACGTTAGTGAACCTTCCACCCGATGCCGCGGCGATCTTCGACGATCTTCATGGCGGAAGCTACGCCAGCTATGCGCTTCGTTTCGTTTTGTCCTTCCCACAGATTGCCATGGTTTTATCCGGCATGAGCTCGATAGAGCAGATGGAAGACAACATCTCGAGCACAAAAGATTTCGTTCCGTTTAGTGAAAAGGAATATGACGCTGTTGAGCGGATTCGCGAGATTTACGCGGCGAAGAAGACCATTCCTTGCACCAAGTGCCGTTATTGCATCGAAGAGAACGCCTGCCCGATGAACATATTGATTCCGGAAGTTTTCTCATGCGTCAACGCGAAGAACGTCTTCAATGACTGGTCCTCAAGATTCTATTATCGACAAGACGTCGCCTCTCAAGGGCATGGCAAAGCCAGCGATTGCATCAAATGCGGAGGTTGCGAAGCCGTTTGCCCACAAGGCTTACCGATTCGGCAACTCCTCGAAGAAGCCGCGGGAATGTTCGAAGACTAAGGTAAAAGAAAACCGCCAATCCAAGCGAATCAGCGTAGGGGATGGCGGTTATTTCTTATCGATGATTTCGTAGTCCTTGGATTGGAAGCGAACGATTTTGTTGTCGGGGATGGAGAAGGTGATGAAGACGTTACTGCCGATGGTAACGTTACTGCCGATGACGGTATCCCCGCCCAAGATGGAAGCGCCAGCATAGATGATGACGTTGTCCTTGATCGTGGGATGACGCTTTTTGCCACGAAGCTCGTCTGCGTTCTCAAGCGATTTCGCGCCCAACGTGACGCCCTGGTAAATACGGACGTCATTTCCGATTTCCGTGGTTTCGCCGATGACGATGCCCGTGCCGTGGTCGATGAAGAAGTAGTGGCCAATGGTCGCGCCGGGATGGATGTCGATGCCGGTAGAAGAGTGGGCGAGTTCGCTCATCATGCGGGGCAGAATCGAAACATTATGTTTGTAAAGAAGGTGGGCGACGCGATGCACCAAAGTGGCGTAGAAACCAGGATAGGCCGAAACGATTTCCTCTTTGCTCTTTGCGGCGGGGTCGCCATTATAAGCCGCTTCAAGATCTTCGTCGAGCATGGCTTTGATCGCGGGTAACTCGCCAAGGAATTCTTCGAAGCGATAGCTCGAACCGAGGTCGCTCATCGTGCGATTAAAGAACTGCGGGAAAGAATCGTCTTCCTTATCCTCTTCGGAATGAAGACACGTCGGACCGTAGAAATGGCAATTTGCCCATTGGATGATACGTTTGGCTTCACATTTCCAGCTCATGGGTGACCCTCCCTTTTCTGCATGAGGGAATGTTAGCCGAACTCAAAGAAAAGGGGAATCAATTTAGGTTAGCTGGTGAAACGTAAATTCAGGGGATGTATGCGTATCCTTACATCCGCGAGGGTTCTAGGCAAGACGCTTTTGCCAAGCTAAGAAACCTTTAGAAAAGCATGCATTTTCAGACAAAACTTTGCAAAAACCTTATTTTTGCGTTGAAATTCACCATAATGGAAAGGTAACTAATTCATGATAAAGCTTTGCTGCCACCATGCTGAATGCTTTGAAATAACCGTACATGGTGTTCTTTTGCCGTAATTGAGTTTCATAAAGAAAACTCATACAATTTGCGTGCCATGAAATACGTAACGATTGAAAAACGCGTCGGGGCTTTAGGCTGCTCCTCCGACATCACCGTCCTTTTCGACGAGCGGCCCAAGGCGGTCCTTAAAGCCGAAGAAAACGAAATCTCCATCCCCGTCAACTCCACGGAAGTGACGGTGCAGACGGAAATCGTCGTCAACGATCGCCCGTATCGTTCTAACGCCTACTTCGTCTTAAACGGCAATTGCCCGAAGTTATATCTTACGGTGTCTGGAACCAAGATGGTCCTCACCGTGAACGAATAAGGAGTCCGAACCATGAAGACTGGTGAAAACGTTATCCTCTGGGAAGGCAAACCCGTTGCCGATGGCGATAAGCCCTTACGTAAGAAGATTGTCAAGGTCGCCAAGATGATCGGCGGTCCTTCGGGATTGCTCAATAAAATCGACGCCAACGCGCCGGAATATTACGCCTTGGCGGGTTCGGTCAGCGACGAAGAGTGCGATTTCCTTCTTAGCCTTGGTTTAAGGAAAATCCGCACCGACGAATATGTCTGCCAAAAACTTGGCTGGGATATGGAACGCGTCCATCGCGTCGGCGCACACCTTGGCTGGCTTGGCGTCATCCGCGAAGACTTGATCGAGTCGGATGGCCACTTCGAGTATTTCTGCCCGATTTTCGCCCCCGGCTTATTGGAAATCATGGTCGTTTCGCCTAACGCGGAAGAACACCCCGAAATCCGTCGCGCTTTCAATCAATATACACATGACCGTCTTTCCACCATGGGTCCGATGCTCCCGAATGGTTACGGCTTGATGAGGGTTATCCCAATCGAGCGTGCCCTTCCCGCGGGTGAACCCGTCGATGATCGCGACCGCATCTCTTTCTATTTGGATAAATACAATTACTTCTCCGTCGGCGAATGCTCTTGCCGTACGTGCCGTACCGAAATGGGCGAAGGCTGCGGTCACCTCGCCAACGACCGCTGCCTCAAGCTAGGGAAAGCCGCGAAGTTCTTCGTCCGCACGGGCAAAGATCGCGAAATCAGCCGTAAGGAAATCGAAGAGATTCTCCATAATTGCGAAGAAGAAGGGTTGATGCACTGCATCCCCTCCATCGAAGGCTTGGGCGAAGGAAACACGACCGCGATTTGCGATTGCTGCGGTTGCGCTTGCTTTGGCTTGCGTCCCGTCGAGGAATTCAAGACCAATGAAGCGGTGGCGTCGAACTATCGTTGCGAAATCAACGTCGCCAACTGCGTGGCTTGCGGCAAATGCGTCGAATATTGCCCGGTCAACGCGATTCGTTTAGGTACTAAACTTCCGCAGAAAGTCGAACGCAAGATCAAGTTCCAGAAAGCTTTAGGCTCCCATACCGTTGCCGCTGCCGAACGTAATGCCGACTATCGTTTCACCCGTAGCGAAGTCGTCAAAGAAACCGGCACCGCCCCTTGCAAAACGTGGTGCCCGGCCCATATCGGCGTGCAAGGCTACATCAAGATGGCGGCGAATGGCCGTTATCGCGAAGCCCTTGCCTTAATCAAGCACGAAAACCCCTTCCCCGCCGTCTGCGGTCGCGTCTGCTACCATCCTTGCGAACTCCATTGCACCCGTGGCAGCATCGACCAAGCGGTGGCCATCGACGACATCAAGAAATTCGTCGCCGAGCAAGAACTCAAATCCGAATCCCGCTTCATCCCCTGGAAACGCCACGACTATAGCGATAAGAAGATCGCCATCATCGGCGGTGGTCCGGCGGGTTTAAGCTGTGCCTATTATCTGGCTCAAGATGGTTATGACATCACCGTCTACGAGAAAGAGGAAAAGATGGGTGGCATGATGACGTTTGGCATCCCTGGCTTCCGTTTGCAGAAGGACGTCGTGGATGCCGAAATCGACATTCTCCGCGAGATGGGCGTGAAGTTCGTCAATGGCGTGGAAGTCGGAAAAGACATCACGATTCCTCAGTTAAAAGAACAAGGTTTCCGTGGCTTCTTTGTTGCCGTAGGTGCCCAAAAATCCCGCAAACTCGGCCTGGATTTCGAAGATAACCCTGATGTCGTTGGTGGTTTGGACTTCCTCCGCGACGCCAATCTTGGCCATGGCAAACAGCTTCATGGCAACGTCATCGTCGTCGGTGGCGGCAACGTCGCTATGGACGTCGCTCGCACCGCGTTGCGTCAAGGCGCCGAGAAGGTCGACCTCTATTGCTTGGAGCAGCGTAACGAAATGCCCTCCTCCGAAGACGAGATCAAGGAAGCCGAGGATGAAGGCATCATCATCCATAACGGCTATGGTCCGAAGCAAATCCTCGTCGAGGGCGAAGCCTTCAAGGGCATCGTCTTCAAGAAATGCCTTGCGGTCAAAGACGCGGAAGGTCGCTTCAATCCTTCTTATGACGAAGATGACGTCCTCACCGCGGAAGGCACCGCTGCGTTGCTCGCGATCGGCCAAGCCTTCGATTATGGCAAACTCTTCGAAGGAACCTTGGTTACCCTTTCCAAACGCGGCACCGTCCTTGCCGAACCGGCGACCTTGCAAACGGCCGACCCCGACATCTTCGTCGGCGGCGACTGCTATCACGGCGCTCGCTTCGCCATCGACGCCATCGCCACGGGCAAAAAGGCCGCCATCTCCTTGCACCGTCACGTCCAGCCGGGTCAACTCCTAGAAGCAGGACGAAACCTCCGTGACTTCGAGCAAATCGATATTGATAACCTCAACAAAGACGAACTTGGCTTCGACAACACGCCGCGTCAAATCCCCGCGGTTGGTCCAGTCGATACCAAATCCTATAAAGATAACCGTGGCATTCTTACCGAGGAGCAGATCAAGAAAGAAGCGGCGCGTTGCCTCTCTTGCGGCCGTGCCGTCGTGGACCCGAACCTTTGCGTCGGCTGCGGCCAATGCGTCATCAAATGCCAATTTGACGCCGCGCATTTGGTCAAGAAGACGAACATTTACGGTTCCTCCTTCTCCTCCATTTTGCCCAAAGCCGCCGGTCACACCGTCAAGCGCGCGATTAAGATCGCCGTCGGCGCCTTCAAGAAGGATTAAGCCTTATGCATGAACTTGGCTATGCCATCGAATTGATCCGCACATTGGAAGACTTCATGGAAGAAAACGGCTTGACCGACATCCATGAGGTGACTTTAACCGTGGGTGAAGCGACGGGCATCGTGCCGCGATTTATGCAGGAATGCTGGCCTGCCGCCATCGAAGATAGCGACAAGATCCGCGACTGCAAACTCAACATCAACTGGGTCGTTTCCGTCGGCGAATGCCATAACTGCGAGAAGCAATTCCCCATCGCGGAAAACCATCGTCGCTGCCCTTATTGCGGTTGTGAGGATTACGACACAAAAACGGGCTACGAGTTCGAAATCACCGAAATCAAAGGCCATTGAAAGAAGCGGGATGTAGCGATGCATCCCCCTTTCTTTATGTACGCGCCGTAATTTTCTGCGTGCGGGGGTATGTTAAAAACCCGCGCGAGGCTGTATAGTTTTTCTTATGGTAAAAGTTCTAAAGTCTATCGCGCGGCTATTTGGTTTTAATCGCGACTCCAAATACGTCCGTCGCCACATGGCGGAAACCAACATCCGCGGCGCCGTTTTCATGGCGTTAATCATCATCATTCTCGAAGTGTGGATGATCATCCGTCAAACGGAGAAGTACGTCATTCCCAGATGGGATGCGAACAAGAACGCCTTCATGAACTTCTTTACCTATACCTCGGGCTTCTGGCTTTTCCTTTTCGTCGGTATTGCCGTATTCGTGTTCTCCCTTTCCTATCACCGCATCGCGATGAAGGAAAAGACGCGCTTCATTTTGAACCTCGTCTTCGCGGGAATCACGGTGGCGTATTCCTTCTTCATCTTCTTGGAAAGCTTCTCCAAGTGGGATACCTTCAGCCATCAACTCTCCAACTCTTTGCTTATCGTTACCTATGTCAGCGCCTTCTTCGTCGGGGCGACGATTATCGCGGAGTCACTGGTCCGTTACTTAAAGGGAACTTCCTACATCGGTTTCGCCATCGGCGTCATGGCGGCCTTCGCCTTAATGTGCGTTGCCTTTGGCGTCAAAGTCTCCTATAGCGATTTCATCAGCACCTCTTCCGTGACGGGTGGCAACGACACCAACCACAAGGAAATCATCTGCTTCCTGACGATGATGCTCTTCGCAGCCTGCTTGCTCATCTGGCGCCCCTATGTTTCCATCATCGTGAACGTCACCGTTTTCGTTCTTTTCTTGGAATTGATCAAAAGCGCGCCGGTTTTGCAGCAATTTTCGTTCAAAGAAGGCGATGAAGTTAACTACATAACCTTCTTGGTGGCCATGACCATCGTTTGTATCTCGATTTATCACCAGCGGCGATCCGAGGCCATTAAGGACGAGGAACTCGAGTACCTCGCCAACTACGACGAACTCACGAACATCTATAACTTCGCCTACTTCACCCGTACCATCAGCGACGAAGAAGCGCATAAAGGCAAAGTCTTCATCTTCATCAACGTCCTGAACTTCCAGACCTATAACGACCAACGCGGTTTCGTCGAGGGCAACAAATTCCTTCGCGGCTTGGGCCAAGAAATCCAAAGCGTTTTCGAAGGAGAACTCGTCTGCCGTCAAAGCGACGACCATTTCTTCGTCTACGTTTCCGAGAATGGTTATGAGGCCAAACTCGACGAACTCGAACTTCGCGTCAAAGCCTTGGACCCCGATGCGGCTCCGTTGCTGCAATGTGGCATTTATTCGCCTCGCGAAGACGAAGACGTGCAGCGCGCTTGCGACAAAGCCCGTTACGCCTGCAACACCCTTGGTTCGGATTTGACCCGTCGCCGCGCCGTCTATGACGAAGAGATGGGCAAGGCGTTCCACTTGATGCAACACGTCATCCGCAGCATCGACACCGCGGTCAAAGAACGTTGGATTCGCCCCTATTATCAACCCGTCGTCTGGTCGAAAGACGGCACCCTTTGCGGTTGCGAAGCCTTGGCCCGTTGGGTCGACCCGCGTTATGGCTTCCTCGCGCCAGGCAAATTCGTTCCTACCCTGGAATCCACGAAGCTCGTTCATAAGTTAGACGCCTGCGTCCTTGAATCGGTATGCCGCGACATCCGTCGTTGCCTCGACGAAGGTTTGCCCGTCGTACCCGTATCCATCAACTTCTCTCGCCTGGACTTCGAACTCATGGATATCGTTGAATACCTCGAAGAAGTGGTGGCCCTTTATAACATCCCCAAAGGCTATCTCCACGTCGAAATCACCGAATCCGCTTTAGCGGAAGACGAAGGCTTGCTTTCCTCCAATGCCCGCAAGCTCAAGGAAAGAGGCTATGCCTTATGGCTTGATGACTTCGGCTCTGGCTATTCTTCCTTGAACGTCTTGAAGGACTTCGATTTCGACGTCATGAAGATCGACATGAAGTTCCTCTCGGGATTTGAAGGTAACCCCAAAGCCCAACCCTTGCTCGAATCCGTCATTTCGATGGCCGAGCGCTTAGGCATGCGCACGTTAAGCGAAGGCGTGGAAACCATTCCCGAAAAAGACTTCCTCACGCGCGCCAACTGCGAACGTTTGCAAGGCTATCTCTTCAGCAAGGCCATTCCGTTTGAAGAGCTGCAAGAAAAAATCAAAACCGGAGAGTTCAAAGTTTCCAAGAACTTGTTCTAACCATATATGGGAAAACGTACGCTTCAGACTCAGCTGATCCTAGCTCCGACTATCGCCATGATCGTTGGCCTTAGTTTTGGTTTGGTTTCCTCAATCGTCACCAACGCCGAAATCCGCGAATCCCACATTTCCAAATCCCTGGCTTTGTCCGTGGAAAACGTTTCCCGCGGCTTAGACGAAACGTTTTTGATCACCGAGTCTTCCGTCGAAGACATCCAACTCATCGCCGAAAACCAATTCCCCACCAAGCAAAATCTCATCGATGACGCGAACTTCGAAGAGACATTATCCCTTCTTGCCCGCATCTTTGGTCTCGCGGCGAAAAACTCCAGTTACGTCTGCGCTTATTGGCTGGCGGTGGACCCCAACATTCGTGGTGCGCGTCCTCTAGACGAACCTGGCGAAGGCTTCTTCTATGTCCGTGACAAAGGCGCGAAGAACTTCTATTCCCACGAGGTCACCAACATCGCCAAGTTCTGGGAAGACCCGGAAGCCAACAAAGGCAACATCGCCTGGTGGACGACGGTTTCCCAAAGCAAAACCGCGATTTGGCTTGACCCTTATTACAACGCCAACGTCGACCAGAACATGATCACCTATACCATGCCCTTCTTCACCCGAGACGATGAGTTTTTGGGCGCGGTTGGCTTGGATTTGCAGTTTGATGAACTCACCGCGTCCATCGCTAACGCCGGCTTAGAATACCCCAAAGGAACGGCGCATCCTTTCTTGATGAGAGAAGATGGCGTCATGGTGTGGCATCCGGTCTATCATAGCGAGTTCTATGATGACCAAGGCCGTTACACGGGTGGCCATCGCAACTGGACCGACATCCAACCCAACTTCTCCGAAGGCCTCCATGATGGCGAACAATATTCCTATCATTACCAAGGCGTGGATAAACGCGCGGCCTTACGCAAACTCAACAACAACATGATCTATGTTCTCACCGTGGAACAAGGCGTCTTGAATGCACCGTTCATTTGGCTGATGTGGACACCGGTTTTGGTCTATATTCTCGCCACGGCTATCATCATTGCCCTCATGGTCTTTATCGTGCGCCGCTCGTTGCGCCCGTTACGCGAACTACGTGAGGCGGTGAACCGCGTCGAACAAGGTGATCTCTCCGTGCAAATCAAAAAGAAAACCAATGACGAGATTGGCGAACTAACCGAATCTTTCGCCAAGATGGTGGAGTCGCTCCGTTCCGAACGTGCCGCGTTAAACGCCTTGGCGGCTCGCGATGGTCTTACTGGCGTCAAGAACCAAGCCGCTTACCGCGAGAAGGTCGGCAAAATCGATGCGGCGATCATTAAGGGCGAGGCGCGCTTTGCCACCATCATGGTCGACGTCGACGACTTAAAGACCATTAACGATACCAAAGGCCATATCAATGGCGACAAAGCCATCCGTTGCACCTGCGTCGCGTTGTGCCGCACCTTCATCCATTCGCCGGTCTACCGCGTTGGCGGCGATGAGTTCGTCGCGATCGTGGATGGCGAAGATTACGAGAAGAGAGAAGAACTGGTCGCCGCCTTGCGCGCCCTCAGCGGAACCGAGGCCACGGACCTCTACACATTCTCCGTTGGCCTTGCCACGTATCAGCCGGGAATCGACGAATCATTCGACTCGGTGTTCCAGAGATCCGATGGCATCATGTATCAAGAAAAACGCCGCAAAAAAGAACAATAACCTTGCAAAAACGGGACGAATTCCAATTCGCCCCGTTTTTATTTCGCTTTGTTTTAGTATCCGTTTACCGCGCCTACGGCTATGCCAAGGATCGTCAGCAAGTCAATCAATCCATTCACGGCAAGGAAGCAGGTGAGGTCGATTCGCGTCGGCTTGAAGCTATGACGCCATAACGCGAGCAAGGCGTAATGGGCCGTGGCGAACAACGTTAAGCCAAATAGAGGAACTGCGATCGAACCGATGCCACCGATTCCGCTGCGGAACATACCCGCGAAGGCAGAGGCGACGATTAGACCAAGCACCAACGCCGCGCCATGAGGAATCAGGGAGACGGCTTTGTTTCTTGCGCCACGCAGATTCGCGTATTCGCCGCTAGGATCGCGCTGGAGCAGATTGAACAAGCATAAGCCAACGCTGAACCCGATGAAGATGATGAAGGCGATGGTATTGACGACTAAGGTCGCCTCATTCATGTAATGGCCTCGGAGCAACCCATAGATTGGCGCATTGAGGAAGTAGAATGCCGGAAGAGGCGAGGGCATCATGAAGATCGGATAGAGAACGCCTGAGACACGGAAATCCCCATGGCTTCCGATGGAAAGAAGATTTTGAATGAGAACGAACGGAGCGTAGATGCCTAAGAACAAGACGATATTTCCCGCGATGAGGAGGAAGATTTGGTCGAGAACGTAATCGCCAAGACTGATGAGAAAGCAGTTGATGAAATACTGTCCAACGACAATAAACAGGATGACGAAGTACGCGAGAATATAGACGGCGAAGTTCACGTAGACCCGCGTTTGGATAATTGTGCTTCCGCCGTACTCATAGGTGTGGCTAGGTGGGGTAGCGGCGTAACGGATGCCAAGGATGGCAATGCCGATGATATAGGCAAGCGTGAAGGAAGCGACGACGATGATTAATCCTAACAATAAGCGGATGCGCTTAATGGTGCCGGGTTTATAGGCGGCTTGGTAGAACACGTCCACGCTTTGCTTTTTCGTGCGATAGGCAAATACCGAGAAAGGCATGATGAAGGTGGTGATCATCCCCAGAGCCGCGAAAATATAAATTTCGATGCCAATGCCTGCGCCAGATCGATAGTAATATTCGGTGCTGCCAGTTCTGCCCCCGCTGCTTTCAACAAGAGAAATGACTGAGGCAGTCAGGAAGAACGCCGAAACCAAAACAACGGAGAAGATGAGAAGGATCGGCCACCAACGGCTGAATTGCCATTTCCAATATTTCTTAATCATGGGATTCGCCTCCTCTCTTCTTGGCGAGCATCATTTCTAGACGCACGACCTCTTCGGTATCGAGGGCAACCGATTCGAGGAAGGTGTTTTTGAACGTTTGCCCGATCTTGCTTAATGCCTCTTTGCCGCCAAGCAACACCATATGGGTGACCGAGCCGACGCGGTGGAAGGAAACAACTTCGTAGCCCAGCATGGCGATGTCTTCTTCGCTGACGGGTTGGGTGAAGGCGGCTTGAATCTTAATGAATTCGGTGCCCATGTCGGCGACTTCGTTTTCCTTGGCGAGCTGGCCTTTGCTCAAAATGATGAAGCGGTCCACAAGGTTTTGTAAGGCGGTGATGTTATGGGAAGAAATGATGATGCTTTTGCCACGGGTGGCGGCGTCGATGACTTCGCGTTTGATCGATTCGACGACAAGAGGATCCAAGCCATCGAAAGCTTCGTCCAAAAGCAAATGGTTGGCCCGCATCGAAAGCGCGAGGGCGATGAAGGTTTGGCGCCTCATGCCTTTGGAGAAGGTGGAAATCGAGGAAGTGGTGGGTAAGCCAAACGACTTCACGATCCGCCAATAGGCTTCTTCGTCTACGTCAAATAGACCTCGATAAAGGTTCAACACGCCCTGAAGGTTTGCGCCCAATGGCGCATAGGGGTCATCGGAAAGAAAGAACACGTCTTTCTTGGCCTCGGGGTCATCCGCGGATAAGCCGTTGATTAGGACATGCCCGCCTTCGCCATGGTAGATGCCCGCGATTAGGCGGAATAATGTGGATTTGCCCGCGCCGTTATGGCCGACTAAGCCAGTAACGCCGGATTCAAAGTCCAGTGAAAGGCGATCCACGGCTTTCACTGCACCAAAGGATTTGCATAAATCGCGTATGGAAATCATGCTTTCCCCTCCCGTATATCTTGTAGGGCTAATTCGATGTCGTCGGTGGAATATCCCTCTTCCATAAGGGCGCGCAGAGCATGAGCTAATGCTCCTTTGTTGCCAACCGCTTTTGCCGAGGAGACGAAATACCCTTTCTTCGGAATCGAGGTCACGTAACCTTCTTCTACGAGCAAGGAATACGCACGCACGACCGTATTGGGGTTGATGCGTTCGTTTAAGGCAACCTCACGAACGGAAGGCAAAGCGGCGCCTTCTATTAGGGCACCTTGCTGAATCAGCCTTCGATAGTAGTTGGCCAATTCTTCGTAGATAGGAACGTTACCCGTGAATCTCATTCTGTATTAACTGTACTACCTTCTAACCTAAAGTCAACAAAAAGAAAACCCCGCAGATTTTCAATTTCAACGGGGTTTTGCAGGATTTATTCGATTTCTTAGCCTTTAACGTAGATGCGAACGCCATGGTTGGAGGCATCGGCGCTGAGACGGCCTCCGCTCACGTTGACGGTTCCGCCGTTATAAAGATCGGTGTAGGTTCCATCGGGGAGTCCGCTGAAGTTGGCATTGCCGTCGATGACGACTGCGGCCACGGAATCGTTGTACTTGCGGATGAACGCCATGCCAGAACCGGAGATGCCGTCGGTGGTGTATTGGCCACGGCGCAAGGCCATGGATTTCAACCTCGCCTGGCTGAGCTTCTGCAAGTGTTTGGAGAGGGTGCTGTTGAGGGTGGTGGCTAAGTTGCCGCTGGCGTTGGAGTAGGTGCCAAATCCCGTCGGGGTGACGCTACCGACGATGTGGTCGCCGAAGTAGGCGCGACCGGTATCTTCGAGGTCGGCGTTAGGACCGACGTCGATGACGGCGCCCTTCTTGAATTCGATTTCGGAGCCGTAGTAGATGCAAGGAACGCCACGGAAGGTGAAGAGCAACGACATGTTGTCTTTCCACGCATCGGTGCCGCCTTGGTAACGGAACTTCTCTTGGTTCTGCGGGCCGTAGTCGTGAGAGTCGACGTAGACGACGTTATAGGTGGCGTCTTGGTAGGTGTGGTCCCAACCATTGGCCATGCCGAAGGCTCCACGAGCGGTGTCGAAGTTCCAGTGCATCTGGAAGTCGATGACAGAGTTGCCGTTGAAGCGGGTTTTATCAGGGGCGTGATATTGGCCATTGATAAGCTTGGCGTTGTTGCTGGTGGGTTGCGATTCGACGGAGTTGTTGGCTTCGTAGAACGTCTTGGTGGTTTCTTCGTTGGTCTTGCGGTCGCCCCAAGGATAGTCTTGGTTCTCGGCCCAGGTATAGAACGGGGCGGAGCAGTTGGGGTTGTTGTGGTTCCAGACCGATTCGCTCCAGCGAGAGCAGACTTCGCCGAACATGTGGAAGTAGGGGTTGCCGACTTTCTGGGCGATGCTACGGAAGGCGGGGAAGTAATACTTGTTCAAGCTGTAACGAGAGATGTGCTTCATCGTATCGATACGGAAGGCGTCCACGCCCATTTGGATGAATTTGCCATAGGCGTCAACGAGGTAGTTCGCGACGGTCGGGTTCTCGGTGTTGAGGTCGACGCAGTCACCCGCCATTTGGCCGGTTTGCTCGATGTATTGCTCATAACCGAAGCTCTTCTCGTGGTGATAGATATGGAACTTGTCGCTGGAGTCGTTCTTCATCGCGTCGATTCGCTTGCCATATTGGGCGTTGCCATCGAGGGAGTCATAGGACTTCGGCAAGATGCCCGATTCGGCGTTGCGTTCGATGCCGTTGATGGTGGTGTCGCGATCGGAATGATACTTGAACATCGGGAAGAGGTTTTCTTCTCCGAAGTTGCCGGAGTGGTTGAAGACGACGTCGAGGACGATCTTCATGTCGCGAGCGTGGGCGGCGTTGATGACGTCTTGGAATTTGACGTCGCTGGATTCGTAACGCGGGTCGACCTCTTTGAAGTTGATCGCGTGGTAGCCGTGGTAGTCATAACCGGAGGCGTTCTTGACGACGGGGGTAATCCAGATGGAGGTGAAGCCGAGGGCTTTGATGTAGTCCATCTTCTCGATGAGGCCTTTGAAGTCGCCACGCCACTCGGGGTCGTTGGTGTTCAAGCCTTTGGAAACGCCATCCCAGCAATGGGCGTCATTGCTTTCGTCGCCGTTATAGAAGCGGGTCGTCATGACGAAATAGATGGATTCGTCACGGAAGTCGGTACGGCTTCCTTTGTAGGCGTTGACGACGCTGTTGGCGGCGAAGTTACTGACGGCGGGGAGTTCGCTGGAGTCTTTGGCGGAATCCACGACGACATAGTTGCCCGGCGCGATATCGTGGCTTTCGCCATCGCCATAGATCGCGGGGTCGAAATCTTGGAAGGTCAAACCGCCTTCGAAGTACCAGTAATAACCGACTTGATCGGCGGAAAGGTCACCTGTTTGTTCTTTGCCACCGACGTTGAAGATGAAGTTGACTTCGGTGATGGAAGAATCAAAGTCATAGGTCTTCCAGTTTTCGTCATAGGTCGTCAAAGCGGTATCGCTGCCAGGCCAACCGCCAAGCAAGGCCGTGCCCGTGCCTTGCCACGCATAGAGGTGGGTGTACTTGGTCGGGCAGAAGATCTTGATGTGGTCGATGGCGGGCAGATGTTCCACGCTTTGGGCGGGAGCGCTCGAAGTGGTGCCTCCACCGGCGGAGGAATTAGAAGACGTTCCGGGATTACCGCCCTGGCTAGTATTTTGGGCAGAGGAACTGGAACCGGGAGCCGGAGCGGTTCCGTTGGATGTGGCGGAGCTTACGGCGGTGGTGCCGCAAGAGGCTAGAAGGCAGGCTAAAGCCAACGTTAAAAGAGGTTTGTAAGGTTTCATATTGCTAATTATATCGGTGGCGGGGAATTTTTTCACTTTAGATATGCGATTCGCTTTCTTTATTAAGGAATAATAGGGTTTATGGTTCGGCATTCGCCGTGGCCGAAAGAAAACGAATTTGCGGCGGGAGACTTTTCTTTGGTGAAAGGGGAAACGCCGATAAAAAAGCCGCCGTTTTTGCTTGGTATCGATAAAACTGTCGCTTTTATTTCGCAAAACAATACTTTTTCCGCTTTCTGTAGAAAGGGTTTGCTGCCTTGGCTAGAATAAGCAATATGAAGACTTACAAATCGATACTCCTCACTTTGGCGCTGCCATCCTTACTCATGTCGTGCGGTGCCCCCACCTCATCCACCAGTCTGCAACCCTCTGCCAGCTCATCGGATAGTGTCAGCAGCGGTTCGCAAAGCCAAACCAATCCTAGCGATCCTGTCGTTTCCTCCTCCCAGCCAGGACAAATCTCTCAAAGCACGAGCAAAGAGGCGCTTCCCGCCATCGACTACGTCAAGATTTTCGCCCCTTCTTCCTATACCCATGTTTGGGCGTGGACCAAGACAAGCGGAAAGGACACCAACCTTTTTGACAAGTGGCCCGGCGTGGCGATGAGCAAATATAACGATAGTTGGAATACTTACGATTTCACCGACTATAAGTCGTTGTTCGTCATCGTTTCCGCTAACGGCGGCAGCCAATCCGCGGACTATGAAATCAAGAGCGAAGGCTATTGGTGGTATGACGGATCGGCGTGGTCCAATTCCAACGTCGAACCTGACGCCCCCTCTAATCCTGGCGGCGGCAACACCGATTGGAGTGGCGCCCCGGGCACCATCTTCAAAGATCCCGAAGGCTACCAAAACCCAACCAACCTTCCCACGCCGAGCTATACCGAGGTCGCTTCGGCCAAAGATTATTCCGAGCTCCCCGCGGTGAAGAACTATAACGGCCATGTCGTCGACAAATACGCCGGCAACCGCACCGACTTCCGCGACGAGTCCATCTATTTCACCATCACCACGCGTTTCTATGATGGCGACAAAACCAACAATACCCATTGCTGGGATTCCAAAAACGACGCGACCGAAGACCCCAACTGGCGCGGCGACTTCAAAGGTCTCATCGAAAAGATGGACTACATCAAGGCGCTTGGTTTCACCGCCATCTGGATTACCCCCGTCGTTAAGAATGCTTCGGGCTTTGACTACCATGGCTACCACGCGATCAACTTCAAGGAAGTCGACCCGCGTTATGAATCCGAAGACGTCGATTTCCAAGACGTCATCAAGGAAGCCCATAAGCGCGACATGAAGATCATCCTCGACGTCGTCTTTAACCATACGTGCAACTTCGGCGAAGAGAACCTCTTCCCCATGTTCTACTATGACGTGAAGAACAACACGACCATCAAGGCATTGACCCGTTTCGACAACGATTTGCTGCCGGATAATTACTTCCAATCCAATAACCCTGGCGGTCTTCGTTTCGATGCGTTAAAGACGGATAAGGGCGACCCCACCGGCATTTATCACCATGACCCCGATGGCTCCTTGTCTTGGGAACAATATAGCGAAACCACCGGTCAAATCGCGGGGGATTGCGTCGACCTCAACACCGAGAACCCGACCGTCGCCAACTACCTTGTCGAAGCCTATGCCAAATTCATTGAGATGGGCGTGGATGCCTTCCGCATCGATACGATGAAGCATATTTCCCGCCTCACCCTTAACAAATACTTCTTCCCCGCCTTCAAAGCCATTGCCAAGAAAGCCCGCGGCGATGATCAATTCCATATGTTTGGCGAAGTCTGCGTCAAAGACACCGACGTGTGGAACCGCGGTCAGCAAAGCGACTCCGTGCCGTTCTACACCTGGGCCGAAACTAAGAATTATTCTTGGGGCGACAAGGCCACCAACGCCGCCAGCGCCAAACAACATTGGAAGGACTATCTCCAACCCAATAACGTCAATACATCGAATAACGCCTACCTTGAATCGGGCCTAAGCTATCACGACCCGGACCATTCCAAGTTCTCGGGCAACTCCGTTATCGATTTCCCAATGCATTGGAACTTCGATAATGCCCGCAACTCCTTCGGCGTCGCCACCAGCAAGGACAACGTCTATAACGACGCGACCTATAACGTCGTCTACGTCGATTCCCACGACTATGCCCCCAACGAAAACCAGACCAAACGTTACGTCAACGGCACCAGCGCCTGGAAAGAGAACATGTCGCTTATGTTCACCTTCCGTGGCGTGCCTTGCCTCTACTATGGTTCGGAAATCGAATTCAAGAAGGGGATGACCATCGATAATGGTCCAAACCTTGCCTTAGAGAATAGCGGCCGCGCCTACTTCGGCGATCATATCGAAGGCTCGGTCAACCCGACCGGGTTTGGCAGCTACACCAACGCCACCGGCAATCTTGCGACCACGTTGAACTCGACCCTATCCAAACATTTGCAGACCTTAAGCAAAGCCCGCTTGAACTGCATCGCCTTGCGCCGTGGCCAATATTCCACCGAGGGCGTCAGCGGTGACGCGATGGCCTTCGTCCGTCGCTATACCGTTTCGGGCACCGATAGCATCGCCGCCGTCGCGATTTCGGGTTCGGCCAGCTTCTCTGGCTTGCCCAATGGCACCTACAAAGACCTTTATAGTGGCAATACCACCCAAGTCAGCGGCGGACGCCTTAACGCCAACGCGTCGGGACAAGGCAACGTCCAAATCTGGGTCAAACAGTAACGATATGACTCATAAGGGGCCGGAAAATGGCCCCTTTTCCTCACCCGTAACACGCATGATGCAATGCGCGCAAAAGTGAGTAAAATAAAAGGCAACACAACGAGGCCATAATTATGAACCATCGATCCGTCGCTGCTTCTAGAGAAGAACTAGGTATTTACCTCTCCTGCGCCGAACCCACTTTGGCGTATAACTTGCCCACGCTTTTGCCCTTAGGGAAAAACGTATCGTTTGAAAAAGCGAAGGCTGCAGTAGAGGCCATCTTTGCCAAACACCCCTATTTGAATGTGCAATTCCATACGAATAAGGATGGCGATTTGACCAAATCCATCGTGGAAGTGCCCCACGAACTAGCTTATGTCGAATGCGAGAAGTTGGATAAGCCGGCTTTAGTGCAACCCTTCGCGTTGCTCGATGCGCCGCTATATCGATTCTGCTTCTTGCGCACGCCAGAAGGCGATTATCTCTTCAGCGATTTCCACCACATGATCATGGATGGTTTCTCGTTAACCATGTTCTATGGCGAGTTCGCCAAAGCCTATGAAGGCCAGTCCATTGGGGAGCCCGAAAAGGTCACGGGCATCGATGACGGCGCGAAAAAGGAAGCCCATCGCGCCGACGAGAAGGCCTTTGGGGAAGATAAAAAGCATTTCCTTGGCATCTTTGATGGCATTGACTGCGATTCTTCGTTAATCGAAGACAAGAAAGACCCCGAAGCCTCTTATGGCCGCGTGAAGATTTCGTTAGAGAAACTTCATGATGACGCCGTGGCGAAAGCCTTGAAGAAATATGGCATCCGTCGTTCAAGCTTCTTCCTTGGCGCGTATTCCCTTGCCTTGGCGCAGGCGACGTTCTCCGAGGAAGCCTTCTTCCTTACCGTCAATAACGGCCGCGACGAGGATGTGAAGAAATCCTTCGGCATGTACGTAAAAACCCTGCCGTTCTACGTTAAAAATCTAAATAAAGGGGAAATTGCAGCGTTTTTGAAGGACATCGACACCCAACAAAAAGAAGCGATTGCCCATTCGGGATATAGCTATTCTGACCTTGTCGCCGATGCGGGCGCCAACGCCGAAATCCTTTTCTCGTACCAAGGCGATTACTATTATCACACGTTGCTTAATGGCAAAGACGTGCCGGTCGAATACATCGAGACGCCCGATGGCAAAGAAAAGCTCGCCATCCAGTTGTTCCGTAACGGCAACGACTTCGTGGCGGAAGTGGAATACCGCTCCGACCTCTATGAAGAAGATTCCGTCTGCGCTTTGGTGCGCCGTCTTGAACACTTCGCTTTAGGCCTCTTAGAAAAGGACGCCATCGAGGAAATCGATCCTTGCGACGACTACGACAAAGCGTTGCTTGCCTCCTTCAACGACAAAGACACGTCCGATTACGACTTTGACGAAGACTTCGTCGACGCGATTCAAAAGAACATCGAACGCTTCCCCGAACGCGATGCCGTCGTTTCTGGTGAACGTCATATCACTTATGGCAAACTCGGCGAACTCAGCGACAAAATCGCCGATTATGTCCAGAAGATGGGCCTAGGCGAAGAAGATGTCGTCTCCATTTTGATTGGCCGTCACGAATATATGGCCATTGCCCCGATGGGCGTCATGAAAGCCGGCGCGGCTTATCAGCCTTTGGATCCTGGATACCCTGATGAACGCCTTTCCTTCATGACCGAAGACGCCGATGCGAAGTTGCTCATCTGCGATCGCGGTTTGGAAACCCGTGTCTCGTCTTATCACGGACCCATCCTTTACGTCGATGAGATCCCTGGTTTGCCTGCCCTCAACTTACCGCGTCCAAAAGTGGGTCGCGACACCCTTTATGTCATGCTTTATACCTCGGGTTCCACCGGCAAACCCAAAGGCGTGCAGCTCGTCCGTCATAACCTTTCCGCTTTCGTGCAATACATCGCCAAGAGCCAGGACATTGATGAGAATAGCCGCTTCTTCGCCTATGCTTCCTTTGGCTTTGACGCGAATATGGGCGACGTATTCTCCGCTTTGTATTGCGGCATACCCCTCTACATCATCGACGAAGAGATGCGCTTAGATTTGCGCCGCATCAACCGGTTCTTGGAAGAAAACAAATTGACCCATGGTTTGCTTACCACACAGGTTGGGCGTCAATTCGTCGAAGACTCCGATAACCATTCGTTGGTTCGCTTAACCGTCGGTGGCGAAAAACTCGTCCCGATCGCTCCGCCGAAAAACTACATCCTCGTCAACGGCTATGGCCCGACCGAATGCACGGTCTATATCAATGGATTTGATGTGGACAAAGAGTATCACCGCGTCCCCATTGGCAAAGGCTTGCCGATCAACCATCAATATGTTCTCGACAAGAACATGCGCCCGCTTCCTTATGGCGTGCCTGGTTTCTTGTTCTGCTCCGGCCCGCAGGTCGGCAGGGGATACAAGAACCGCCCCGAAGAAAACGCGAAAGCCTTCCTCGATAACCCCTTCGAAGGTGGAAGGTATAGCAGGATGTATAACACCGGCGACGTCGTCCGTTTCCTCAAAGACGGCACCGTCGACTTCATCGGCAGGAAGGATGGCCAGGTCAAGATTCGTGGCTTTCGCATCGAAATGAGCGAAGTCGAGCGCGTTATCCGCGACTTCCCCGGCGTCAAAGACGCGACCATCAACGCCTACCCCGCGGCTAGCGGCGGCCTCTTCCTCTGCGGCTATGTCGTCGCGGATGAAAAACTCGATCTCGAAGCGATCAAGAAGTTCGTTGGTGAACGCAAACCTTATTACATGGTTCCTGAGGTCATGATGCAAATCGATAAGATTCCGTTGAACCAGAACAGCAAAGTCAACAAACGCGCCCTCCCCGAACCCAAACGCGAAGAAAAGGAAATCCTCCCGCCGGAAACCGAGGCGGAAAAACAAGTCCTCGCCATCGCCCAGAAGGTTTTGGGCTACAACGAAATCAGCGTCGATGCCGATCTGTTTGAGGCTGGCTTAACCTCCATCTCCTCCATCAAGTTCATCACGATGGTCTCCGAAGGCACTGGCCTAGACTTCACCATCGCCATGCTTCGCGATGGTCCGACGATTCGCGATATCGCAAGCCACATCAAAGGCGAAGAAACCGCCGAAGAAGAAGTGGTGCTCGACGATTATCCGTTAACGAAGACCCAGCAAGGCATTTATGTCGAATGCTTCGCCCATCCTTCTTCCACCGTCTATAACATTCCCTTGCTCTATAAGCTTTCTCCGAAGATCGATCTCGACAAATTGAGCGCCGCGATTACCCAAGCCATTGATGCGCACCCCTATCTCAAAGGGCATCTTTGCATGGACAAAAACGGCGAACCGCGCGTCGTGCCTTGCCTTAAGGACAAGGTCAACGTCGAACGCGTTAAGGGAGAACTTCCTGAACCATTCGCCCTTAAAGCCTACGATTTGATGAAGGGTCCGTTCTATCAAGCGCGCCTTTATGAAGGAAAAGACAACTATCTCTTCCTCGACACCCACCATATCGCCAGCGATGGCGCTTCTTTGGCGGTCTTGCTTGAAGACATCGACAAAGCCTATCGTGGCGAAGCGATCGAACCCGAACGTCGCGACGGTTTCCAAATCGCTTTGAAAGAACTTCGTGACGCGACGCCAGAAGAAGTCGCCAAGCAGAAAGCCCATTACGCTTCCTTCCTCGAAGGCGTCGATTGCGTTGCCTTGCCGCGCAAGGAATATGACCTTCCGCAAGAAGAGGAACCGCGTGAAGCCGATGTTGTCCTAAACGTCAAAAAAGAAAAAATTAAGGCGTTTTTGCAGGAAAATAACCTTGGGCTTAATGGTTTCTTCAATGCCGTCTTTGCCTATGCCTTAGCCAAATGGGATGGCAACGACGACGCTTTGTTCGCGTCCATCTATTCGGGTCGCGACAGTTCCTTCACTGCCCGCAGCGTCACGATGATGGTCAAGACCTTGCCCGTCTACGCCAAGATCGAAGAGAAGGAATCCGTCCTTGACTTCGTCCGCGCCGTCTCGAGCCAAATCCAAAAAAGCGAAGAAAGCGTTTTGTATTCCTTCGCCGAAGCCAGCCATGACTTTGGCGTCAAAGCCGACGTCATGTTCGCTTATCAAGGCGATGGCTTCATCCCTCATAGCATCGGTGGCGAAGAAGCGACCAACATCCACCTCAACGGCGATGAAGTCAAAGCCCTCTTCAGCGTGGACTGCGTCGAGGATCCCGACGCGTTCCGTTTGCACTTCGAATATCCCTCCAACCTCTATCTCCCCGAGACGATGACGTACTTCGCTCGCCTCTATAACCAAGTCGCGGAAGGTTTTGTCAAAGGCGGCTTGCTTAACGACGTCGCCTTAATCGACGAAGAAACCGCGAAGGAGATGGACGTCTATAACGAAACCGATGACGTCACGCCGCACGAGAACTACCTCGAAGCCCTCGCGGAACAAGTCGCCAAACATCCCGAGAAACCCGCGATCATCGGCATCGACGAAATGTTGACTTATGGCGAGCTTGACCTCCGCACCAACCAAGTCGCCAACGCCCTTGTTAAACTCGGCATCGGACAAGAAGACAAGATCGTCGTCATGGTGCCTCGTATCGCGAATGCCTATGTCGCGCGCCAAGGCGTCCTTAAATCCGGCGCATGCTTCGTTCCCGTTGACCCAGCGTATCCTGATGACCGCATCCTCTACATCATCGAGGACTCCGAGTCGAAGTACGTGTTAACGACTCGCGCGCTCTATGAGGAGAAGAAGGCCACTTATGGCGAGACCAAGTTCTTGATTCTCGAAGATATCTTGGCCTCTTCGCCCAAAGATCCGCTTAAGGTAAAGATCGATCCGCATTCCCTTTGCTATTGCATCTTCACTTCTGGCTCTACTGGCAAGCCCAAAGGCGTCATGATCGAACACCATAGCCTTGCCAACTTCATCGCCAACGTGAAGAAGAACCCGATCGCCGACGAATATGCGAACATCTGCTCGGTGGCCGCCTCCATGGCTTCGCTTTCCTTCGACCTTTCCATCCAAGAAGAATACATCCCCTTGGGCAATGGCATGACCGTCGTATTGGCCAGCGAAGACGAGATCTTGAACCCCGTTTTGCTCGCCAAACGCATGAAGGATAATCACGTCGACATCATCACCACGACGCCTTCCTACGTGAACAACGTCTTGGATATCGAAGACGTCATGGTGGCGTTCCGCGACCTTAAGGTCATCGACCTCGGCGCCGAAGCCCTCCCCGCATCCATGATTCAAAAAATGCGCGACCGTGGCATGAAGTGCCTCATCCATAACGGCTATGGCCCGACCGAAGCCACCGTCGCTTGCACGATGGACGACGTTGTCAGCAGCCGCATTACCATTGGCTTCCCCATCAACAACACGAAGACCTATATCCTCGACCAGAACCTCCGTCGCTTGCCCTTTGGCGCGATTGGCGAACTTCTTATCGGTGGGGCAGGTGTGGCCCGTGGCTACGTCCATCGCGACGAATTAACCAAAGATCGCTTCATCGACTTCAACGGCGTTTATGCCTATCGCTCTGGCGACCTCGCCCGTATCAATTACGATGGCCGCATCGAGTTCTTTGGACGTAAGGACAATCAGGTCAAACTCCGTGGCCTCCGCGTCGAGCTCGACGAAATCGAGAACGCCTTGCAATCCTATCCTGGCATCTCCCACGCCGTCGTCGTGGTCAAGGAAACCAAAGAAGACGGTCAGTTCTTGGTGGGCTATTACCTCGCCAAAGAGGAATTCCCCGTCGCGAGCCTCAAAGAGCATTTAGGCAAGACCTTGACGCCATACATGATCCCGAAAGTCTTTATGCGTCTCGAGTCTATCCCGATGACCAATAACGGCAAGGTCAACAAGAAAGCGTTGCCGGATCCGGTTCTAAGCAAAGACGCGTCAAAGAAGGCGGTTCGCTTGCCCAAGAACGATACCCAAAAGACGCTTTATGAAATCTTCAAGCACGTCCTTGGTGTCGACGAGCTCTCCATCGATGACGACTTCTTCGATTTAGGCGGCACTTCCTTAAGCGCCTCCAAGGTCACGATGCTTGCCATGGAGAAAGGCTTGCCCATCTCCTATAGCGATGTCTTCGATAACCCGACCATCATCGACTTGGCTGCGCTTTGCCTTGCTTCCAGTAGCGGCGCGAAAGCCGAAGCCAAAGCCGAGGAAACCATCGAAATCGAAGAGGGCCTTGAGCACAATATCCCCGCAGAAGTTGACGATATCCTTGCAGATCGTAAGGATTTTGACACGATTTTGCTCACGGGCGCCACGGGATTCCTTGGCATCCATATCCTCCACGAATTGCTCGTTGCCAATAACAAGAAGGTCATCCTCCTTGTCCGCGGCAATGACAAGATCAGCGCCAAAGATCGTTTGAGCGGCTTACTGGAATACTATTTCGATTCGCCGTTTGAGCAGGAAATGGAAAGCCATGTCGCGGTAGTGGAGGCCGACGTCACCAACGAAGACCTTGTCGCCAAACTCAAA
>JBGUWA010000147.1:0-7342 GCA_045220635.1 Candidatus Alloenteromonas sp.
AGCACAAGGCTCGTTCTTCGTTGGTCTACGATCAGACCGTCATCACTTCTTTGGTTTTTTCGGCGACGAGTTCTTCGATGGTCTTGGTCGCGTTATCGACTTCCTTTTGGATGTCTTTCTCGACCATTTCCTTGTAGTCGTCGGACATCGAATCGTCTTCCTTGAGGAGGGAGAGGGTGTCGCGGCGGATGTTACGAAGCGCGACTTTGGCTTCTTCGCCTAAGGCTTTCGCTTTTTTGACGATGTCTTTGCGAATTTCCTCGGTCATCGCGGGAACGACGAGGCGGATGGCATCGGCTTCGACTTGCGGGTTGATGCCGATGTTGGCTGCGCTGATAGCGGTGGCGATGGTCTTGATGTCTTCGCGGGAATAGGGTTTCACCAAGAGTTGGCGAGGTTCGGGCATCGAGATCGAGCAAAGAGAGGAAATATCCATCTTTTCGCCATAATAATCGCATTTGATGCCTTCCAAAATCGCGGGGTTGGCACGGCCAGAGCGAAGTTTGGCCAAGCTGGATTTGAGCGCGGCGATCGTTTTCTCAAAACGGTCTTTGCATTCGAGTACGTAAGCGTCCATGTTGTTGCTCCTTAATTTTTATTTTATTCGATGACGGTTCCCACGGGATCGCCGTTAAGCAGATCCATGAAGGAATTCTCGTTCATCATGTTGAAGACGTGGATGCGGATGCCTTTGCCTTCCAGCATGGCGACCGCGGTGAGGTCCATGACGCCGAGTTTGCGTTCGATGACCTCGCGGAAGGAGAGCTTCTTAAGCAGTTTCGCATCGGGGTTGGTGCGCGGGTCGTCATCGAAGACGCCGTCGACGCCGTTTTTGGCCATCAAGATGGCTTCGGCTCCAATTTCAAGCGCACGCAAGGCCGCGGTGGTGTCGGTGGTGAAGTACGGGTTGCCCGTGCCACCGGCGAAGATGACGACCTCACCCTTTTCGATGTGGTGCATCGCGCGACGGCGGATATAGGGTTCGCAGACTTGGTTGACGTTGATGGTCGACTGAACTTTGCACGGGATCCCCCGCTGCTCAATCGCCGATTGCAATGCCAAGGCATTGATGATGGTGCCTAACATGCCCATGTAGTCGCCCGTGGCTTGTTCGATGCCAATGCTTTCGGCCAAGCGACCACGCCATATGTTGCCTGCGCCGACAACGATGCCGACGCCGACGCCAGAAGCCTGGATTTCGCCGATGATGCGGGCGATGGTAGCCAGCTTCTTTTGGTTGAGGATGCCTTTGCCTTTTTCGTCGCCCAAAGCTTCCCCGGAGAGTTTCAGGATAATTCGTTTATAACGCATGCGAATTCCTCCGTTTCCTTATTATATATAAAATGGCCCTCGATACTGAGAGCCATTTCATTTTTTCTTTTATTCCTCTTCGGCAGGTTTTTCGATGCCGTCACCGACTTCGTAACGGACGAAGGCGAGGACTTTGACGTCGTTCTGCTTGCAAACCTCAGGAACGGTGAGGCTGCCATTGGGGTCAAGGGCATAGACGTTGTGATCCAAGCAAGCGGCGCCGAGGGTCTTGTCGACTTTGCGTTCGACGATTTGGGCTTTGACCGCATCGGGTTTGCTGGTGAGCTTGGGATCTTCGGCGACTTCCTTCTCGGCGAGGGCTTTTTCCCTGGCGCGGACGGCGGCGGGGATGTCCTCGAGGGAGAGGTAGTCAGGCTTGCCGGAGACGACGGTCATGGCAAGGCCACGATTGATGTCGCCGCAATCCTTGGAGAGTTTGACGAGGGCGGAAATCTTGCCGTGCATGTGGGTGTAAGTACCAAACGCTTCGCCTTCGGCGAGGGCAAGGATTTCGAAGCGGCGAAGGACGAAGTTTTCGCGCATGGCGACAACCGCGTCGGTGAAGAGGTCTTGGGTGGCTTCTTTGGCTTCGTCGAGGGATTTGGGATCCTTCTCGAGGAGGCGACCCGCGACGGCTTCGACGAATTCGCCGAACTTGGGCGAACCGGAGACGAAGTCGGTCTCGCAGTTGACTTCCACGATGACGGCGCGGCCGCATTTTTCGCAGATCTTGACGATGGCAAGACCTTCGGCAGCGGTACGGCCCGCTTTGGAAGCGGCTTTGGCGATGCCCTTCTCGCGAAGGATATCGATGGCGCGCTCTTCGTCACCGTCGGCTTCGATCAAGGCCTTTTTGCAGTCCATGATGCCAGCGCCGGTGCGTTCTTGGAGCGCTTTAATCATTTGAATGGTAACGGCAGGCATTATTCTCCCTCCTTCGGGGTTTCGGGTTTGGCCTCAGGCGCGACTTGTTCGGCCTTGGCTTCTTCGGGTTTGGCTTCTTCGCCTTTGGCGGCAGCTTCCTTCGCGGCCTTGCGGGCGGCGAAGCGAGCTTGACGTTCGGCCTGCATCTTGGCATAGCGTTCTTCGCGGGCTTTGCGGGCGGCGCGGACGGCGGCACGATGCTGTTCGGCGGCGATGTCGGCGTTGCGGATGGCGTCGGCCATGGTGGCTTCTTCGCCTTCATCCTTGGTGTAGGCGACTTCGGTCAACGTGATGCCGGTGCGGGCTTCGACGATGGCGTCGGCGAGAACGCCAACGATGAGACGGATGGCGCTGGTGGCGTCATTGTTGGTCGGGATCGGGAAGTCGATGGCATCCGGATCATCCGAGGTGTCGACGAGGGCGAAGACGGGGATGCGGAGCTTCGCGGCTTCGGCGACGGCGTTGTGCTCAAGAGCGGGGTCAACGAGGACGATGGCCTGCGGGGTCTTGCGCATTTCTTTGATACCGCCGAGGTTTTTGGCGAGTTTGGCATACTCTTTCTTGAGTAAGGCGACTTCCTTCTTGGGGAGACGATCCCAGGAACCATCGGTTTGCTGGGTCTCGAGTTCACGGAGCCTCTTGATGCGGGCCGTGATGGTGCGGAAGTTGGTCAAGGTGCCGCCGAGCCAACGGTTGGTGATGTAGAACGAACCGGAACGGACGGCTTCGTCGATGACGATTTGCTGGGATTGGGGTTTGGTGCCAACGAAGAGGACCTTTCCACCGCCTTCGACGATGGAGCGGAGCGCTTTGTAGGACGCGATGGTGCGTTCAACGGTCTTGTTCAAGTCGATGATGTAGATGCCGTTGCGGGCGCCGTAGATGAATTTGCCCATCTTGGGGTTCCAACGACGGGTCTGGTGTCCGAAGTGGACGCCGGCCTCCAAGCACTTCTTGAGGGTAATGATGGGGGCGTTGGGATCACGGACGACTTCCGCCATCGTGATGTCGGCTTCAGCAGGAGCCGGGGTTTCGACGGTTTCGACCGCCTCTTTGATTTCGTCACTCATTCTGGTGACCTCCATTTGTTTTAGCCTCCCCCGCTTCGAACAACTGACCACCCACTCGCTTTTTAAGCCTAACTTCGGCCCGAGGGGAACACGGCGTTGAATTCACGGGGTGCGTACTGCCTATGCTCGGCACAGGCAAGTGAGAATATACGCTTACGCGTGAGGGTTGGCAAGAGATTCTTCTTGTTCTTAACAAGGAGAAAAAGAAAAGCCTTCCGCACAGGAAAGGCGAATCGCTTCGAAATCCCTTCAAAACCCCGTTCTTTTTGGATTAATCCTCATCTGGGCGCTTGCCAGTGCGCATTGGAAAATGGTCTTGGTATTGGGCGTTTAATTCCTGCAAACTGACGTGAGTGTATACCTGCGTCGTGTCGATGGTGGCGTGGCCAAGCATCTCTTGGATCATGCGCAAATCAAGGCCTGCCTCCAATAAATGGGTAGCAAAGGAATGGCGTAATTCGTGGGGATGGAGGCCAAGATAGATGCCGGTCTTTTCCTCAACCATTTTGAGAATATATTCCAGACCACGGACGGTCAGTTTTTTGCCTTGGGCGTTCAAGAAGAGCTCGGTATCCTTTCGCTCGCTTTGGTTCCGGGCAAGCAGCACCGGTCGAAGGTCTTTCTGATAGGTTCGAATAGCCTTGACCGCGGCATTGGAAATCGGCACGATACGCTCCTTTTTCCCTTTGCCGAGCACGCGAATGCCCATCGAACGGAAATCGATGTCGGTGGCTTTGAGGTTCACGAGTTCGCTAGCGCGCATCCCCGAAGCGTAAAGCAGTTCAAGGATGGCTTGGTCGCGAGAAGCCAGTTCGTCCTGACGGGTCGCGTTGGAGTCCAAAAGCTTGAGCACTTCTTCAACATATAGCACCTTAGGCAACCGCTTCTCTTGTTTGGGGGCGCGGACCAAACGGAAGTGATTTACCTTCACGTAGCCTTCCATCAACAGAAAGTCATAGTAGCTTCTTAAAGCGGAAAGTCGGCGCGCGATCGTTCTTTTGGGGTTTCCAGTAGAAGGAAGACGCAGTAATTCAGAGGTCATGAAATTGCGGATGATTTTGACGTCGATGTCATCGAAAGCGATGCCTTCGGAGGAAAGAAAATCGTGCCAACGGTCGATGTCGCGTTGGTACGAATCCACGGTATGGTTGCTGTATCCGCGAGAGATGATCAGGTATTCGAGGTAATCCGCTTCTTGTTTATTCATCGATGGCCCTTAAGAACTCATCCATAATTTTAAGGGATTCTTCGACGGCGGGAAGACGCTCGTTCTTGTTGACGAAGGAAAGCAAAGCCCAGTTGGCGTTCATCGGCGCGAATTTGCTGCCACGATAATGCAAAATATAATCCGTTAAGGCGCCAAGCATGGTGTGGCTAGAAAGCGGAATGAAGGGTTTTCCCTGCAACTTTCGATGCAGATTCGCCGCGGCCAAAATACCCATCGCCGCGGATTCGACGTAACCTTCGACGCCGCTGAGTTGCCCTGCGAGATACACATTGTCTTTTGCCTTCAGCGAGAGGTCTTCGTTCAAGACGTTTGGCGAGTCCAAGTAGGCGTTACGGTGCATTAATCCATAACGAAGGAATGAGGCATTTTCTAATCCTGGAATCATGCGGAAAACGCGCTTCTGTTCGGGATAAGTGAGGTTGGTTTGGAAACCAACGAGGTTATAGTAATCGCCGAGTTTCGTATCCTGACGAAGCTGCAAAACCGCATAAGGACGCGGATAGCCTTCGCGGCCCAAGCCGAACGGTTTCAAGGGGCCGTGACGAAGGGTTTCCACTCCCCTACTGGCGATGACTTCCACGGGCAAGCAGCCTTCGAAGTACTGCGTGTCGAATTCGTGGACCATGGCTTTTTCGGCATGGATCAACGCATCGACGAAGCGGAAATACTCCTCGCGGGTGAACGGACAATTGATATAGGATTCATCCCCCTGCTCATAACGGGATTTGAAATAAGCGATATCGAAATTGATGGAATCCTTGGCCACGATCGGGGCGGAGGCATCGAAGAAGGAAAGGCTCTTTTTGCCTACAAGCGAGGAGATATGTTCCAGTAACGCAGGCGAAGTCAGTGGCCCTGTGGCGAGGATGCATGGCTCGTCCGGAAGAGATGTAATTTCTTCGCAAACGAGCGTGAAATTTGGAAAAGAGAGGAGTTTTGCGTGGTTTTTCTGTGCGAAAAGGTCGCGGTCTACGCTTAAGGCATTCCCCGAAGGGACTTCGGATTCCGCCGCAGACTCCATCGTTAAGGAACCAAGATGACGCATCTCCTCCTTGAGGAGGCCACAAGCGTTATCAAGGGCTTTGGACTTCAGCGAGTTGGAACAGACAAGTTCCCCGATGTATGGGGTGACGTGGGCGTGGTCGTCATATTTGGGGCGGGCCTCATGCAAAACGACGTGGTAGCCACGCTTCAAAAGGAAGTGGCAGGCTTCCGCGCCTGCCAAACCTCCGCCAATAACATGTACGGTCATTTCTTTTTGTTGATCCATTCGTGGTATTTGCACTTGGGATAGTTCGTGCAACCAAGGAAATCGGTCTTCTTGCCATGCTTGACGACAAGGAAGCCGGTCTTGCAGCTGGGGCAAGGTTTCACATAGTCGGACTCTTTGTATTCGACTTTAGGTTTGGCGACGGTCTTTTTCTCGTCGATGTTGCGGGTGTAATGGCAAGAGGGGTAACCGCTGCAACCGATGAAGCGTTCGCCTTTGCGGTTTTTCTTATAAACCAAGGGTTTGCCGCATTCGGGGCAATCTTCGCCGACGTACTCGGCTTCGGCCTTGGGCTCTTTCTTGATATAGGTGCAAGAAGGATAGCCGCTGCAACCGATGAAGGTTTGACCCGAGCGATTCGGTTTGTAGACCAAGGGTTTACCGCAGATCGGGCAAAGTTCTCCCGTCGGGGTTTCGGGTTCCTTGTACATGATTTTCTTCGCGTTTTCGAAGTTCTCTTCAAAAGGAACATAGAACTCATTCATCGCCTCATCGAAGGTCTTTTCGCCGGATTCGACTTTATCGAGCTGCGATTCCATCGAGGCGGTATAGTCCGTGGAAACGACGTCAGGGAAATATTTATGCAAGACGGTAACGACTTTTAAGCCATCGTCAGTCGGGGTGATGACGCCTTTGGTGACGGTGACGTATTTACGTTTGATCAAGGTGTCGATCGTCGTCGCGTAAGTGGACGGACGGCCAATGCCTTTTTCTTCCATGGCTTTGACGATGGAAGCTTCGTTATACGGGGCTTCGGGTTTGGTGAACTTTTGCTCCGCGTTGATTTTCTTGACGGCGATGTTCATGCCCTGGGTGATTTCGGGAAGCGTATCTTCATCCGCTTCTTCGAATTCGCCAAAGATGATGGAATAGCCTTTGAAGAGGACGCGCGAACCACTTAACGTGAAGTCCAAACCATTGCCAGAAAGGATGACGCTGGTGCGTTCGACTTTCTTTGGGGCCATCAAGGAAGCCATCGCGCGGCAATAGATGAGGCGATAAAGCTTCGCTTCTTCGGGCGAAACGTATTGGGCCACCACATCTGGCGTGCGGTGCGTGCCCGTGGGACGGATGGCTTCGTGGGCGTCTTGGATGTTCTTGCCACCTTTTCCCTGACGAACCGAGCCAAGGTATTCCTTGCCATAGGTTTCTAAGATAAAAGGCGTGGCGTGACGGGTGAAGAACTCGGGCGAAATGCGGGTGGAGTCGGTTCTCATGTAGGTGATCAAACCGACGTGCTCGCCATGAACCGTCAAACCTTCGTAAAGCTTTTGGGCGACGGATTGGGTGCGCGAGTTCGAGAAATGGTATTTGGAGAAGGCCTCTTGCTGCATGGTCGAGGTCGTGAAGGCGGGTTTCGGATAAAGCAGTTTCTCCGCTTTGGAGACGGAGGTGACGCTTAATTCCTGAGGAAGGCGCGCCAAAATGGCGTCGGCTTCTTCTTTGCTATGGCAACGGAACGGCTTCCCGTCGACGCGGGTAAGCGGGGCGGTCAGTTTCTTGCCACCGATCAGAAGTTCGACCTCAATGGTCCAATAT
>JBGUWA010000148.1:0-2162 GCA_045220635.1 Candidatus Alloenteromonas sp.
CCCTTCGGCAAGGCGAGCCAAGCCGATGTCGCTATAGAAATGAGGTTGGTAGCCAGGGATCGCGCCATAGGGAAGGCCTTGTTCGATGAAGTTGACGCCATGGAAGAAGACGCGGTTGCCGATGACGATGTCGCCTAAGCGAAGGCGCGGCGACAATGCGGCGGATTCGCCTAAGGAGATGACGAGGTCGGGTTTGTAAAGCATGATGGCTTTGCTGGCCACCAATAAGGAAAGATAATCCGTGGACCCGCAGGTGATGCCGATGACTTCTTCGCCAAAGGCCTCGCCCTTGAAGGCGGGCATATCGTTGGCCATCGCGGGGGAAGCGACGGTTTCGCCTAATAAGGCGCGGACGCCAAGCAAGGCGTCATAGGTTTCGCCAAGGACGAGAATCATGCTTCTTCCTCCTTGCGAGGGAGCCGTACCCTCGCCTGACCGGGAAGGGCGCTATATTCGCAAAGCTTCTCCCCCGGTTCGAGTAATGGTTTCACCCCAAATCCCTTCAAGGCGAGCAACAAGCGCTTCAAGGTTTCTTCGCTTGCGGACTTCCTTAAGAGTTCGGGTTTGATGAAAGCGTATTCGGGATCGATCTGGCCAAGGCGTTCCAAGGATTCGCCGCCATATTCGTACACGCCGATGCCAAAGCCCAAGCCTTTGGCTTTCTCGACGAAAGGCAAGAAGGAGCTGTCGCTGAGGCTCGGCGAGAACAAGAAGAGGCTTAGACGTTTTGTCTCTACGCCCACCGCTTCTAAGTCGGCGGATAAATCGGCAAGGAAATGCGGGGCCAATAAGGTCTCCGGGCCAATGCGGAAAGCGAGGTTTTGGATGTTGGGGTGCATCGATAAGACGTGCGCCGCTTCTTTCGCGGAGTCTAAATCTAGGGCAAGACGAGACGAGGAAAGCTCGACGGCGTGATATAGGTCCTTATCACTCATTTGGCCACGGTATGGGTCATATAAGGCGGGAACTAGAAGCGCCAACTCGAGGGATGAGTCTTCGCCCTCGCCAAAGGGGGCGAGGAAGTAATCGAGGCGGCCTTGTTCGCGTTCGTATTCGAGGTCGAGTTTGGCCAAGATGGGCTCTTCTTCGTAATATTTCTGCAAGGACAGGTTGCCACGGGTAAGCTGGTCGAGCAAAGTGGCCACGAGGGCTTGGTTGCTCTTTTCATAGGCGTCTTTGCCGTCGCTGGATTCGCCAAGAAGCAAGCAATACGGAGGCACGTCGCGGTCTTGGGCGAGGAGTTGGTCGACGTCGCGGCATAGCGATAGGAATTCCTCTTCATTTGCAGGTCCGATGAAGAGCAAGTCGCCAAGTTCGGTATAGCCGATATTCCAGTTCCTGGGGGCTTTTTCGGCGACGGCTTGGGCAAGGGTCAAACCCGCGCTTTTGCGGTCCAGTTCACTCGGGGTACCGACTAAGGTTAGATGCATCGCATACACGGGGGTCTCGACTTTCTGGCGTTCGGCGGTCGAAAGGAAGGCGTTTTCGTCAAGGAAGGGGACTTCCGTGCCGAAACGAAGCTGCATGGAATTGACTTTGTAAATCCAGGCTTCGCGGTAATGGACGAGGATGGGGAAGGCCAAGGCCAAAATGGCGGTGACGATGACGGCGATAAGGCCACCAAGGGAGAGGCCTTTGGGGTCGCTAGAAAGGCTAAGGGATAATAAGGCGGCGGCGGTTCCTAAGGCGATGCCAAGTAGCAACGCCAAGATGACCAGCCATCGATTCATGTGGCGTAGTCGCTTCATGCTTTGTTCCCTCCTTTTTTGGCGGTTTTCTTCATTTCCTTTAAGGCTTGTTTCTTCGCCAGCTCGGTTTCTTCGGCGAGCTTGGCGCGATATTCCATTTTGAGTTCTTCTTTGGCTTTGAATAGCTCCACCGCTTCTTCGTCGTTTATGTCGATGCCGGCGTTACGCATGGCTTCTTCGAGCTGCGCTTCTTCTTCTTTTTCCTTGGCGCGGGCGGCTTTGTAGACGTCGACGATGGAAAGGATGGCGAGGACGGCTAAGGGGACCAAGACGGCGACGGGGAGTAGCCAGGCCGTCTTCTTCGCGCTGGCGGCGGCATCGGGGGAGATCAAGGTCAACAAGGTGCCGAAGCCTTTGGAATGGTAGACGACTTTGCCGATGAGCTTGTCTTCGGTCCAGGTTTCGGTCGCCATG
>JBGUWA010000149.1:0-2251 GCA_045220635.1 Candidatus Alloenteromonas sp.
GCAATTTGGCATTCGCCATGGTATTTCTTGGTGGCCTTGACGGCGCATTCCAAGTTACGGATGTCGTTCAAGGCATCGAAGATACGGATGATATCGATGCCGTTTTTGATGGATTTCTCGACGAACTTTTCCACGACGTCGTCGGCGTAATGGCGGTAGCCGAGGATGTTTTGGCCGCGGAAAAGCATCTGCAGTTTGGTCTTCTTGCAGACTTTCTTTGCGAGGCGGAGACGTTCCCAGGGGTCTTCGTTGAGGAAGCGAAGGCACGCATCGAAGGTCGCGCCACCCCAAATCTCGATGGCGTGGTAGCCCACGTTATCGAGTTCTTTCAGGGCAAGGAGCACCTCTTCGGTGTTCATGCGGGTGGCGAAAAGGGATTGATGTCCGTCGCGAAGGCAGGTTTCGACAACTTTGACGCCCATGGTTACTTGAGGGTCTCAGCTTCGGCGACGACTTTCTCGAGGGCGAGTTTGGCCTCTTCGGGGAGTTCGTCGTAACCGCCTTTGAAGGTCTTGCGGGATTCGACGAAGGCGACGCGGTCTTTCATGCGGGCGATGAGTTGCTCAACGTATTCGGCGTCCTTCAAATCGGGGACGAAACCTTCCCAAGGCAGGATCTCGATGTCGCTGAAGGGGCCCCACTTCTGGAATTTGGCCTTGCCTTCGACGACCGCTTCGATGACGCCGAGGGTGTCTTCTTTTTGCACCTTCTTGCCATAGAAGTCGCCGGTGTTGATGATGTAGCAATCGACGTTCTTCTCTTCGACGAGGTGCTTGAATTTGCGGTAGTCATTGACTAACGGATAGGTACGGAACGGGTTGGCGTAGGGTTCGACGACCAAAGCGTTGGGGTCGACGCCCGGGGCGAGGCGTTCCGCGGTGGAACGCTTGGTGGCCAAGGTGGCGCCCATGACGGAAGCCAAGGCCGCGCCTTTGATCTTGACGATCGGGGGGATGGTCGGGTCTTTCATGATCCAGAAGATGGCGTTGACCGGGGCTTCGATCTTGTCGACGCGGTTGGGCGACCAAAGTTTGGACTTGATGGCGCGGCCGTTGCCGTTGCGGATGTCTTCGGTGACGAGGACGATGTTGCCGTCGGCGTCACGGGTGCAGGAGCAGTTCTGGACGGTGATGAGGAATTTATTGTCGGGAGAGCCGGTCGGATAGTCGTTGGTCTTGTCGAAATAGGTCGGCTCAAGGGCGATGGACGAGCAGGTTTCGTCATTGATGATGAAGGCGTCGTCGTGGAGGACTTTGATGCCATATTTGCCACCATGTTTGGCATGGGTGATGGTGGATTTGCCCGAGCCGGAAAGGCCATAGACGGAAGCGACGAACTTGCGGCCGTCGGCGAGGGTGTATTCCTTTTGGCCGCCGTGGCAGGAGGCATAGCCGTTGCGGTTGGCGATGGCCCACGCGATGGTCAAGGTGCCCTTCTTGTGCTCGCCGAAGTAGCGCATGCCGAGGATGGCGGCGCAGTTGGTCGGGGTGGAGAAGTAGGCAAGGCATTTGCCTTCGCAGATGTCGGTGCGATCCGGCGCGCCCTTCCAGGCGGGGTCGGAGAAGATATAGATATCGGGTTCCTTGCCGCCGCCGACGGGCTTGGAGGCGAGGTACATCTTGTAGTATTCGTCGTTGATGTATTGGAAGTTCAATAGCCAGTTATAGACGAGCATCTCGAATCCTTCGGGGATGAGGAGGTGCGCTTTGACCATGAATTCGGGGTCGAGGCCGATGTAGGCTTCGGCGTGATAGAGTTTGCGGAACCGCGTGTCATAGACGGCTTCCATGAGGAGCTTGTCGAGCTCGGTTTCGTTGACGCCGGGTTCGCCTTGGATGCGGCGGGCGGCGGCATAGCGGCCGGTGATGGCGCCGTCGTTGAAGAGCAAGACTTTGGCGTCGCGGTCCAAACCGATCTTCTCGGCTTCGAAGACGGGCATGTCGGTGACGATGGTGCCCGGGGAGTTCTTGGCGAGCTCATACGCTTCTTTCAGCGAGTTGATTTTGACGACGTTGTTGCCATAGAACGCCGCTTCGATGATGCTGCGGGTTTTGGAAAATCCCGGCTTGCCTTTGCCGATTTCTTCCGTTTTGTAGAATGCCTTCGTGGACATATGTTTTGGGTTCCTTTCTGACCTCTAAATAGGCCAAAACTCGATATATGGAAACATTTTAGCACCCGCGTAGGCGAGTGGGTACGAAAATGCATCGTTTTCCTAGATATACCAGCAAATAAAGGATACGACGCGGAT
>JBGUWA010000150.1:0-2795 GCA_045220635.1 Candidatus Alloenteromonas sp.
GCTTCGTCGACGCCGCTTTCCATGCGGACGAGGTGGTTGAAGCCTTCGTGGCCGCGGGTGAATTGCGGGCGTTTCTTTTCCGGAAGCGCCTTATCGAAGGCAAAGGCGAGGTCGGAGGCGTTGACCATCTTGCCATAGGCTTCCCCCGGATGGATGGAAACGCCATGGAGAATGACGTCGGCGTGGGCGGCGTTGAAGGTTTCGCAGGCGATGACTTCCTCGTTTCCGCCGTCGAGGGTATAGGCATATTTCGCGCCGAACTTCTTCGGATCGACGTGGTCGGGGCCGCGCCCGATTTCCTCATCGGGGGTGAAGAGGATGCAAATGGGGTGGTGAGGAACTTCGGGATGGGAGACGAAATAGTCCAAAGCCGCCATGATGAGGGCAAGGCCCGCTTTGTCGTCCGCGCCAAGAAGGGTATCGCCGGAAGTGGTGATGAGGGTATCACCGATATGGTCCGCCAAATGGGGGAATTCCTTGGGGGACATCGAATAGCCATGGCCGAGTTCGATGACGCCACCGTCATAGTTTTCGATGACTTTGGGTTTGACGTTTTCGTCGCTGCATTCCAAAGCGGTATCGACGTGGGCGTTTAAGCCGATGGGGTCAAGGCCTTCGACGCCGGGAAGCTTGGCATAAATGACGCCGAATTCGTCGAGTTCGGAGTCGATGCCGAGTTCTTTGAGATCCTCCTGCAGCTTGCGGGAGAGGTTTAATTGCTTGGCGGTGCTAGGAACCGTGAAGCTTGAATCGTCGGATTGGGTATCGATTTGAACGTAATCGAGGAAACGTTGAATGTCTTTTTCCATAGGATTTTCCTTGTGCTAGCCCACATCATACGCCTTCGCGCGAAATAAAGAATGGAAAACGCTAAAAAGTTAAGTAAAATAAACACATGCGACAAATCACGTTGAAAATCGATGGGATGCGCTGCTCGATGTGCGAAGCGCACGTCTGCGATGCCATCCGCAAAGGACTCCCTACCGCCAAAAAGGTCAAAGCCTCTCACCGCAAAGGGATCGCCACCTTCCAAATCGAAGAGGAGGCGGACTTCGCTCCCACCGTGGCCAAGATCGAATCAACGGGTTATCGCGTCCTAGATCAGAAGTCCGAACCCGCGAAGAAAGGTTTGTTCGGCCACTGAGAAAAATAAACTGTTAAGAAATATTAACTTTTTATTGAAATCCTAGAAATGGCCGATATTATAAGAATCGGTCATCGAACGAAAAGAGGTTCTTATGCCTATCGCCCTTGCTCCCCTCCATCAAGAAATGACCGTCGTCCGCATTGCTTGCGACCCCAAAGAGTTGTCTCACTTAGCCGCTTTAGGGATCGTAAAGGATGCTAAAGTTACGGTTCTCTCCTCGCAGATGGGAGCGGTGGTGATCCTGGTTCTTGGGACCCGCCTCGCGCTTGACCACAAGACGGCTTCGAAAATCTTCGTGGCCTAGTGGAGGATTTCTATGATAAAGACACTGGACTGCCTCGTCATCGGCGAGTCAGGAACCATCGTCAAGGTCCATGGCGAAGGACGCGTGCGTCGTCGCTTATTTGACATGGGTTTAACCCCGGGCGCAGAGGTCTATTTGCGCAAAATCGCTCCTTTAGGAGACCCCATTGAAATCACGTTGCGTGGCTATGAGCTTTCCCTTCGTAAGGAAGAAGCCGCCAATGTGGAAGTGGAGATGAAAGGGGAGGCCAAATAGAATGGCAGAGAAACGCATCATCGTTGCCCTCGCCGGCAACCCGAACTGTGGCAAAACGACCCTCTTCAACTCCCTCACCGGCGCGACCGCTTATGTCGGCAACTGGCCTGGCGTCACCGTCGAAAAGCGCGTCGGCGTCTACAAAAACCGCAAACGGAATGAAACCGCGGAGATCGTCGACCTCCCGGGTATCTACTCCTTATCGCCCTATACTCCCGAGGAAATCGTCTCTCGCGACTTCCTTTTAGAGCAAAAGCCTGACGTCGTGATCAACGTCATCGACTCCACCAACTTGGAGCGCAACCTCTATATGACCACGCAGATCCTTGAGATGGATGTGCCCGTGGTGGTCGCGCTCAATATGTCTGACGCTTTGGAAAAAGCGGGCGAATCCATCAACGCCGAAGAATTATCCCAATCCTTAGGTTGCCCCGTCGTCTCGGTCTCCGCCCTTCGTCAAAAAGGCTTGGAGAACCTGATGTCGATCGCGATTAAAACGGCGGGGAAGTTCCGCGAAGGAAAAAGCCTTCTTAGCGAAGGAAAATACGCGGAAAACATTGCAAAAGCCGCCTCAATTTACAAAGAATCCGAGATTTCTCACCCCTTGTTCCATGCGATTAAGGCCCTAGAAAACGACGAGATTGAGGCCGAAAAGAACCCCGAATCCTTCAAAAAAGCCCGCGAGCTTCTGTCTGCGGAAGAAAAAGAGGACTTCGAAGCGGGTTCGGCCGATGAACGCTATAAATGCATCACGACCAAATACGTCAAGGCGCGCAGCGGCAATCATGTCGCCGCCTCGGAAAAAATGACCCTTTCGGATAAAATCGACCGCGTATTGACCAACCGTTTTGCGGCCATCCCCATCTTCTTGGTCGCCCTCTTCCTCATCTTCCATTTGACCTTCGCGGAAGACCTCTTCTATCTAGGCCATATGGGCGTACAATTTGGCGATTGCTTAGCTGGAACTCCCTTTGAGAGCCTCTTCTGGAATGCTTCCGAAGTCGATGAGGCAGGGCGATACGTCGCCGGTGGCATCAATTCCCTCGGCGTCATTCTGGCCAACTTCGTCAATGGCTTCACCGGCTGGCT
>JBGUWA010000151.1:0-1919 GCA_045220635.1 Candidatus Alloenteromonas sp.
ATTCGGGCTTGGATTTGCGCCGGACGCACCGGGGAAGCTACGGGACGCGTTCAAAAAACGTGGCGTCAGCGAACAGCTTCTATTGGAAGGCGGGCTCGTCGCGGAACGGCAAAATGGCGTTTACGACAAGTTCAGGAACCGCGTGATGATTCCGATTGCCGATGACCGCGGGCGCGTGGTCGGGTTCGGCGGGCGCGTCTTGGGTGACGGTCAGCCGAAATATTTGAATTCTCCGGAGACAATGCTTTTCAATAAAAGAAGGCTGCTTTTCGGTTTGGATCGCGCAAAAAAAGCGATCCGTGAAGAGGGAAAGGTGATTCTCGTCGAGGGATATATGGACGCGATTTCCCTTTCGGCGGCGGGAATCAAGAACGTGGCTGCTTCCTTGGGGACCGCGTTCACGCAAGAACAGTGCAGGCTGCTCTTGCGCTGCACGGATGAGATATGTTTCTGCTATGACAGTGATGAGGCCGGACAGCGGGCGACCATGCGGGCTCTTTCCATCGTGCGCTCGACGGGCGCCAGGGCGCGGGTCATGATTGTCCCGGACGGGAAAGACCCGGACGAATATGTCAGAAAGCACGGCGCTGACGCGTTTCGGAAGTTGTCGAAGGATGCACGCTCGATCGGCGATTTTCATCTGGAATATGTACAAAGGACAAATGATATACGGACGCTGGACGGGAAAAACAAAGCTCTTAAAGCGCTGTTGCCCGTGCTGAAGGAATCCAATCCCGTCGAACAAAATGAATACATCAAGCGACTCCGCAGCACCCTCGGCATTGACGAAGGGATTATTCGCCAGGAAATTGCGATGTACCATGATGACGGCATAAGGGAAGAATATCGTCCGAGAACGGAGCGGCCGTCGGTGCGCACTGTGGATGATGCGGTTCGGCGTGCCGGCCGCGCGTTGCTTCGCGGGGCGTGGCGTGATGCGGGCGTTGCGGTGATGGTTGTGGCTGAGTTGGGGGACGAGCCGTTCCCGTACCCGCTTCATGAAAAGCTTTTACGGTATATGGCCGAATGCGCGGAGACCGGTGTTTCGCTAAGCGAAGAAACCATTGCGGAGACGCTTGGCGTGGAGGCGGAGGAAGAGCTTTCCCATGCGTTGATTGAGGAGACGCCGGAAAAAGAAGATTCCTATGAGGCCTGCTTACGAGTCCTCCTGCTCGAACAATTGAAGAAAGCCTTTGAAGAACATCGTCTCCGGGCGGATGCGATGGAAAGAGAAGGAAATTCAAATTTCTTGCAGGAATTAACAAAAAGTCAGCGAATAAAACAAAGGATAGATGAGCTGAACCAACAAACCAAAGTGAAAGAGACGAATGAATGAGCAAGACATTGAAAGCAAAGCCAACACAAAAGATGATTCGGAAAGGGGGCGGCAGGTCATGGCGGCAAAAAAACCGGTAAAAACACCGAAAGATGAAAAAAAGGCAAAGACGTCGGCTAAAAAGGCGCAGACAAGTGAGCAGAAGAAAAGCAAGACGAGTGTCGTGAAGGATGCAGCCGAGAAGAAGACGACGCAAAAGAAGCCAAAATTGGTGAAGACGACTGTGCCGGCCTCGAAGCAGGAGAAATCCGCGAAAACAAAGGCGGTAGCGCCAAAGAAAGCGGAAACGTCTAAGAAAGCGGAAACGTCTAAGAAAAAGACTGCCGATACGCCTAAGGAGGACAAGAAGAAAGTTTCTACGAAGAAGTCATCTCCAACAAAGAAAGCGGTAACGGCGGAAAAAACAAAAACCGGCGCTTCGTCGAAAGCAAAGCCCTCGACGAAGAAAGAGACGGTCGCGTCAAAGAGCAAAAAAGAGAAAGCGGCGCAGCCGGAGAAGAAAAAGGACACGAAAACAAAGAAACTGGAGGAGCAGACGACAAAAACGCCGAAGAGTCCGTCCAAGGGAAAGGCAACGCCAAAG
>JBGUWA010000152.1:0-4681 GCA_045220635.1 Candidatus Alloenteromonas sp.
CGTCAAGCTTAAGGGCACGGGTCAAGGCGACGAAGAAGGCGTGACCTACACCTTCCAGCCTGGCGACAAGGTCTATCGCACCGACGAAGTTCTCATCAAGAACCTGAAGTTCAACAAAGTTGCCCAAATCTGCCAAGAAATCGGCCAACAACCCGTCCTAAGCTTCGGCAATAGCGGCGGCGACGCGGCGATGCATAATTACACCATCACCGATAACCCGCTTCCCTCCGCCGCTTTCATGCTTGTCGCTGACGACGCGGAACGCGATTACGCCGTCCTCGAGAAGACCAAAGACCTTCCGGCGAAATGGAGCAGCGCAGGTTATCACGTGGTTTCCATGAAAAACGACTTCAAGACCATCTATGGCGAGAACGTCGTCAAAAAACCCATCGTCTAAACCCAAAGAAAAAAGAATTCCCGCCTCGGCGGGTTTTCTTTATATCGAATCGGTAGAGCGGCGTTGATGGCCGTTTCGGTAATACTCCGCCTTGTTGGCGTACATGATGTCTTCGGCTTGGCGGATGAGGTCGCGGGTATGGCCGGTATAGTCGCCACGTAATTTATAGCCTAAAGAAACGGAGTAGGGGGTCTTGGCCATTTCATCCAAGATGGCTTGGGCGGAATTTTCGACCGCGTTGGGTCTCGTGGAAGTCGATAATACCAGGAATTCGTCGCCGCCCATGCGGTAGATATACATGCTGCGCTTGCTGGTGCATTTCTCCAAGGTCCGCGCGATCGTGACGATGGCGACGTCTCCCGCGGCATGGCCTTGGGTATCGTTAAGCTGCTTCAAAGAGTTCATGTCGATGAGGATGACGCCAAGGACGCGGTTGCCTAGTTTTTCCACGTCGACGTAGTAGGTTTTGCGGTCGAAAAGCCCGGTTAAGCCATCGCGGTTCGCGGCTTGCTGATACAGATGGACGACATAGAAAAGGCAAGCGATGGCCGTGGTGGTGTTGAGCAAACTGTAATCGACAAGGGAAGGATCCAAGGTCTCGAGCAAGATGGCAATGAGGATGAACACGACGCAGATAAGGCTCGCCAAAGCGTCATAACGATGCCTGCCTTTTAACGCGAGGATCGAAACGACAACGAGATAGATCGCCATGACCGCGACGACGCCATAGGAGAAGAAATATAACGGCCCCCAATGGTAGACAAGCTGCGCTCCCGTGTCGTCATACCAGAAGACAACCTTGGCAAAATCCGGGGCGACGCGGAATAAGGCGAAACAATAGACGATGGCATTGCCGATAACCATTCCTAAAGCGATGCGCTTGATGAGGTGACGTTGCACCGTCATGCGCAGGAAGAAATAGAGGATAAGCGGGCGCACCGACATGCCGAAGACGAAGCAGAACGTTCCGAGGAAGACATGCTGCGGATTCTTTACGGCGAATTGTTCCAGGGTATAGGCAATGGCGATGGCTAACGTGGCGGAAACGATGCAGATCGGCATCAACACGGCGACCTTCTTCGCGCGGTAGGAGCGAAGGACCATGAAAACGACCCCAAAGGACAAACAGAGGAGAAAGAAATTGCGAATAAAGAATTGATACAAGTATTCCATGGAGGTGTCGCTACTCAATCTTATCGGGAAATGCGCCATAAAGAAAGGAATACACATCCCTAGACGGGAATAATCGTCCCTTTTCTAAGTAAAAGGGGCGAAGAAGCGCGGGAAGAGGGCAAAGATATACAAATCCTACTGCACATCTTTTTGTTTCCGTGCCACACTTATGGATGTAGCGGTCGCCCCGCTTGGACAAAGGCGTGAAACGACGCGCTATATTCTAAAAAAGAAAACGGTTTTGCGAGGAAAACGAAAAAAATGGACGAACTAAAGCTGGTTAAACTATCACCAGAATATAAGAAGCAGCTAACGGAGATGATGGAGGAGTGGCGCGCCTATAACCTCACCCACGAAACCAACCATTCCCCGTGGACAATTTTCCGCAACGATTTCTATAACTTCGATTACTATCTCGAAAACCTTGAGCACAAGAAGGAGGAAAATGGCCGCGTTCCCGATTCCGTCTTCTTTCTTCTGGACTGCAAACGCAACATCTTCCTTGGTGCGGTCAACATCCGTCATTACCTTACCGAAGAGCTTGCGAATACCGGCGGTCACATCGGCGATGGCATCCGACCTAGCGAAAGAAGGAAAGGGTATGGCACGATCATGGTTCGTCTTGCCCTAGAGGAATGCAAAAAGCTTGGCATCGATAAAGTCTTGATGACCTGCGACAAAGATAACGAAGGCTCGAGGAAAACGATCACCGCGAATGGCGGCGTCCTCGAAAACGAAATCCCGCAGGATAACGGCGTGCCGTTGCAACGTTACTGGATCACCCTATAAGAAAAACCACTCAGTGGATCAACGCCGCTGAGTGGTGTTTTTGTAGTAGGTTTATTCGGCAGGCTGTTGGCTTTCGATATAGTGGCAAAGCACCGCGAAGCCCGTGTCGAAGAAGTGACGGCCAATAAGTCCGCCTCCCATAAAGACGATGAGGAAACAGCTCGATAACTTGGCACGTGCGTCATCGACTTCTTTCCCTTGATCGATATAGTATTTGGTAAAGCCAAGCTGTAGGTTGCGGAGGGCGGATTGGACCGCGTCAGCATTAGCTCGCATCGCCGCTTCGTCGTAGTCGCCTTCTCCCGATTCGTCTTTGGGTAGGAAGCCTTTGGTGTCAAGAACCTTCTTGAAATAGTCCGAAAGGGCGTGCGGGTCATAATCGCTGCTCTTTTCGCCAAAGCCATCGTCCGCATACAAGTTGGTCAGAAGAGACAAAGCCTCAAGGATTAAGGCCAAATCGGTATCCATGCTTAAGGTGATTCCAAGCCCAAAGAAGATTTCCAACAATCCGCGAACGCCGACCATGAGGTTATCGCGATATTGATCGGGAGTATGAAGAGAGACACAGCCTCTATCGATTTCTTCTTGCGTCAATTCGCGGGAAAGAATTTCGATTACGAACGAGAGGACGTCTTTGCCGGAGGTTTTGGGGTTGCCTTTTTCGTCGACGAGCTCAAAGACAGCGAAATCGGTCTCCTCGCTATAGGGGACAGAGTCCATGCCAAGTTGTTCAAATAGGGGGCCGTATTCCACGACTCCTTCGGCGATATTGATGTCTTTTCCTGCGCGCACGAAACCATATTGAGCAGGCATCAACATGGTGACGAAATCATTCTCGTTAATGCAATTATGAATCACGTCATAGTCCGCTTTGTTGTGCTCCGCGAGCATGCCGGCGGGAGCTTCAAAGGTATAGGCATACACTTCGTCTTTATCGCAGGCGATGGGAGAATCCACCATCATGGCGGCGGCCAAATTGGCGACGGCGCCGCCACGGCTATAACCGGTGAAGAGATATTTGGCGTCGGTGATTTTGTTGGTGTCGACGAAGGCTTGCACGGCGTCGATGACCTTAAGCGCCGAAGTATGGAAGCCATAATGGTCGCCATTGAAGTCATCTTTCGGTTCCACTGGGGCGGAATAAAGGTTGGAAGACCATTCTTCATCATAATCTTCGCCGCGGACGGAAATGACGATTTGATGCACGCCAGCCATTTCGCGGCTGCCGATGACGTAACCGATGCTGTCGGCGGTGGTGGGCGCCTCTAACGAGGAATCGTCATAAAGCTCAGCAAACCCTGCGCCACCAAAGACTTTGCTCGCCCTTTCTTGGGATGACGAAGCAGTAGCCATGGCAAAAGCAAATTTCATCATGCCAAGATCTATGTCCGCGGCGGGGGCGGAGAAATAGGCGCTGTCGTAATGGAAGTCGAATTCGAAGTAAGGTTGAACGCTTTTGTCGTGGTAGGTAACCTCGCCTATGAAATCAATTTGCGTGGCTTTCGCCTCGCTGCTTGAGATTTCCGAAGAAGGTTGCGACGATGTGGCTTCCGAAGAAGGCTCGCTTGAGGTTGGCGCTTGAGACGAAGATTCGCTCGATGTGGGCCCTTGCGAGGATGTTTCACTAGAAGCGGCGGGCGGCAGGGAGGAGCTGGTAGAAGGGTGATAGTCGCCACAAGAGGCGAGGACTAATCCGGCCAGAGCCAAGAGAACACGAGAAGACTTCATGCAAGAAATACCTCCTTTTTGTTGGGGACATTGTAACGAATTCCGAAAATGTTGTCTCTTTCTCTTGCGGCATTATGAAAACAACGCGAGCCAAAATAGAACCCTACGCCAAGGAAGAAAAAGTTAGCAAAACCCTAAAACTCCCGGCAAATCTCGGGTAAAAATTGAAATAACTTCGCTTTTCTCCACCATCTCGCAAAGGATTTCGAGCAAATTGTACGTTCCATTGAACTCGAAGTCGTAACCGTGAGAAACAAAGACGAACAATTTGGCGTTTGGATCACTTACGAATAAGGGAAACTTCTCTATTGCATCCCTAACGTCAAGCGAAGTGATTTTTATGTGGTAGGGATCTGACGGAAACTGGAAGGAGGGGTCGATTTCTGACACTCGAATGGCGGCGAATCCTTCGATGGCCTTGATGCGTTCGATGGCGCGTTCGTTGAAATCCTCGAACGGAAAGGCGAATGAAGTGACGAGCTTGCCGAAGATGCGTTCCAGGTTTTCCTTATCGACGCCGACCTCATAACCGATGTGGTCATTATCGCATTCCGTCAAATGCGGGTGCGTCAAAGAGTGGCTCGCGACTTCATG
>JBGUWA010000153.1:0-2091 GCA_045220635.1 Candidatus Alloenteromonas sp.
AAGAAGCGGTGGCTTAGCTTCCTTTTCTTCGTGCCATATATCGTCGCCTGCGTCCTCATCTTGACCAACCATTGGACGAATTGGGCGTTCTATATGGACGCGGAGCGCGTGTACCATCGCGGTTCGTTGATGCTTTTGCTTTATGGCCTTGGGGCGTTATACGTCGTTTTGGGCTTCGTCTTCTTCATCAAGAACATGAAGGCGATCAGCAAGGGCGACCGCATCGCCGTCGGCACCTTCATCGTCATCGCGACCTTAGGCATCGTCGTCCAAGCGGTGCGTTCGGATTGGCTCGTCGAGCTCTTCTTTGAAGCCATCGCGTGTTTGGTCATGATGATGGTTTTGGAAGACCGCGCCGGGCACATCGATCCGGCGACGGGGCTATTCAACCGCACGGCCTTCCTTGACGAGAGCCGTCGCCTTTTGGTCACCAAGCAAACCTACGAATTCGTGTTGCTCAAGATCGCGGAGTTAGACCGTTTCACCAAGCGCTTCAACGGGCGCGCCTCCGAAGCGCTTTTGCTCAAGATCGCGGCCTATCTTAACGAAGCCTCGGGAAGTGGGGCCGTCTATAGTCTCCACCGCGAGGAATTCGCCGTCATCTTCAAAGAGCCCGAGTCAGGCCAAGGCGAAGCCTTCGCCCAAGCTTTAATCGACCGTTTCCAGAAGGAGTGGACCGTCGACTCCATCGAAATCGTCTTGGAAGTCATTGCCACCGTCTTCCATGTTCCCCAAGACATCTCCGCTTATCCCGAACTCGAGGATTTGATGGGACTAAATTACGTCAAGGACAAAGCAGGTTCCTATTTGGTTCCCCAAAGCGAAATCGTCGCGATGGCGAAGGAACGCCGTTACGAGGAAGTGCTCCGTCACGCGTTGAATAACCATGGCTTCCGCGTAAAATACCAACCCATTTGGTCCATCAGCAAAGGCGTCACCGTCTCCGCCGAAGCGTTGATTCGCGTGGAGGATGAAGAACTACGCAACATCTCTCCAGAGGACTATATTCCCATCGCCGAGAAATCGGGTTTGATCCGCGACATCGGCCTCTTCGTTTTCGAAGAAGTCTGCCGTTTCCTTTCCGATGAACGCGTCAAGGGAACCTCCATCAAATACATCGAGCTCAACCTTTCGACCTACCAGTTCCTTTATGGCGACCTCGTGCAGCGCTTCGAGGAAATCCGTGCCCGTTATGGGGTGCCTAGCGACCGCATCAACCTTGAGATTACCGAGACTGCCGGTGCCCTTGGCCGTAAGGAAGTCGTCGAAGCTTTGGAACGTTTCCGCGCCTTAGGCTATTCCTTGTCCTTAGACGATTTCGGCACGGGGTATTCCAACTTCGTTCGCATGATCAAACTTAAGTTTGAGAACATCAAAATCGATAAGTCCATCCTCTGGGATCTAGGCAAAGAAGAAGGCGGCATCGCCATCTTGAAGAACCTCATGCTCTTCATCAAAAACCAAGGCTCCACGATCATCCAAGAAGGGGTGGAGACTAAGGAGCAACTCGATCTTGTCATCGACTGCGGCTGCGATTACGTCCAGGGCTTCTATTTCAGCGAAGCCATCAGCCAAGACGAATTCTTCGAATATCTTAAGAAGGAAGCCTGCCAAAAATAGTTCCTCCGCGCGCTTTGTTTGGGCGTTAATGTCCACGCGTGTATAATTGTCAGCGTATGCAAGACGCCTTCGAAGTTCTCCAATGTAGCCACGTGCTCGAGAAAGTCGCTTCCTTTGCCCATACCGAAATCGGCAAGGCGGGGTTACTTTCGTTGCGTCCTTATGAGGAGGAAGATAGGCGCGCCTTAGAATCCCGTCATCTCGAAGAGGCGATGGAACTCATTGATGGCCATGGCGCCTTGCCCCTTACCGAGTCAAGCGACTTATCGATGCGCGTCGACGTCGCCAGAAAAGGCGGAACCTTAGATCCCATCGACTTTTCCAAGGTCCTTGGCGACCTGCAGATGCTTCGCGACATCAAGAAGCATCTGAACAATTGCCCCGAAGGAAATCCCTTAAGGGAGCGCTTGCTGATCCTTCCCGATTTGGAGCCGTTGCGGCAGGGCATTTTGCGCGTCCTTGCCCCAGACC
>JBGUWA010000154.1:0-1545 GCA_045220635.1 Candidatus Alloenteromonas sp.
GGACGACGAAAGGATAGCAAAAACCGAATTCGCGGGAGAAACGCGACGGGCCGCGGCCTGCTGTTGCGATTTACTTACGAACTAACGTTCCGAACGAATTTCGGAGCGATTTTTCTCCCCTACTACCACAAAAAATTTAGGATGGTAAAATGTGCGCCATGAAAAAGTCACATCTGCTTCCGTTCGCCCTTCTTCCCCTGTTGCTTGTCGCCTGCGGGAACGAGGAACAGCCCCAGGTCTCTCTGCGTCTAGGAACCCTCATCGGCAACCGCGCCGAAGACAAGGTCACGCACCTCTCGCAAATCACCTGGATAAAGAAATCCGTTTTGACGCGCCTAGTCAACGACGAAGAGAACTTCTTGCTTTTATTGCATGGTTCCGCGGACACGTGCACGTGTTATACGGAATGGCATGACACCATTTTGTCCCGCTATAGCAAATCCCATAATCTCCTGATCTATGGCATCACCTTGGCCGAACTTGAAACCGACAGCGAATACTATGGCCTCGACCGTGGCCAAGGCTATGACACCTTGGCGGTCTTCGCTAACGGCAAAGTCAAGTACCAGCATAACACCGCCAAGTCCGACGACCCCTTCGTGACCGATTACGCGCAGTTCGTCGCTTGGATGGAAAAACGCATCAAATACCCCGTCCTTTTCACCGTCGATGAAGAAATTTTAGACGGGTTTTACGAGGGAAATGAGGGTTTTACCGTTTATTTCGGTCGCGACACTTGCCCCGATTGCACGTACTTAAATCGCACGGGTTTGCGTTCCTTCATCGATAGTCATTCCATCAAGGAACCCAACTTCTTCTACATCGATTTCGACCCCTATCGCCCAAGCCCAAGCGACCCGGATTACGAAGAAAGGATGGTCGCCTATCAGGCCATAAAGGACAAATACGGTTTGTCGTGGTCCGAAGATAATCCCGCCGGCTACGGCACGGGCGCCTTCCCTACCGTCTACTACGTCAATCCCGATGGCGAATCCTTCTCGGGCGATATCATCGAAGCCGCCGGCGTCTTCTATAACGAAAGCTTCGATAAGGAGACGGGCAAAGTCACGGGTTCCTATTTCACCAAAGAACGTTATGACGCGGCCTCTTCTTCCTATTTGACCTACCTCAAGGATTCCAAAGTCGAGACCAAATATTACGAAAGCGTGGTCGTCGAGGGAGGCAAAGAAGCCAAAGGCGACGCGAAGAAGGACCTGCTTCGCCCCTACGAAGAGCCCATCTTCAACGCCTTGCTCGAATATTGCGTCCTCTAATCCTCCACCACCACCGACAAAGCGCGGAAACCCCGCGCTTTTTTCATCAAAAGGAAAACGCCCACGATGGGGCGTCTTCTGACTTATCTACAACTATTCGATGTCGTTTCCGTCTTCATCAACGGGAACGAGCTCTTCCGCTGGCGCGCCGCAGATGGGGCAGGAACCATCGGGATTGGCTTCGACGATCATACCGCAGATTTTGCAGCGATATTTTTGGACTTTCTCGGGCATGGGTGATTTCTCCTTTTTTCTATTGTACGGGTTATGG
>JBGUWA010000155.1:0-3352 GCA_045220635.1 Candidatus Alloenteromonas sp.
CAATACGTTGAAACCCTACTAAATAGGTTTTTATTCCCAACTTACTGCATTTAACTCCGCATTTTTAAACTTTTTTTACTTAATTGAAGCATTTTGAAAAAGAAAGGAGCATAATAGTAATCACGAGGTAAAACCCATGAAAACATTTGATCTTAAGGGAGCGATGCTTTCTTTAAACACGCCCAACATCGTTTCCCTACTCAGCAACATTGAGTTCTATAAGGGCAAGGTTTCGGCGGCGAAAGTCAAAAAGCCCGAAATCCTTAAGGCGATGGCTTATCGCTCCCACGCGATCGCCAGCAACGCCATCGGCTCCGTCTACGTCGACGAGACCCGCGAACGCGTCTTGTGCGAACGCCTTAGCCAACCCAAGACCCTTCAAGAACATATGGTGGTCGGCTATCTTAACGCGGTCGATCTGATCGAAGAAGTCTACAAGTACCAGACCCTCGACGTCAGCTTCGTCACCACCCTCCATTACTATATCTATAAGGATTACAACCCCGAATTCGGCGGCAAGTTCAAGGATTCGCAAAACTATATCCAGGAATCCTTGCCCGATGGCAGCTTCCGCACCATCTTCGTCTCCGCCCCGCCGATGGAAGTCGTTCCGTTGCTCGATAACCTGATCTATCAGTTTAACGAATGCGCCAAAGACGAGGAATGCAACAAACTCGTCCTCATCGCCGCCTTCATGCTCGACTTCATGTGCATCCACCCCTATAACCATGGCAATGGCCGCGTCTCGCGCCTATTGCTCCATTTCCTGCTCAAGAAATATGGTTATGACATCGACGATTACTTCGCCGTGGCCTACTTAATGCGTACCCACTTAGGCGAATACATCGACGCCTTCAAGGCCTCTTCCGATGGCTGGTCCGAATCCGAGAACAACTACGAGGAATTCGTCTCCTTCATCCTTCGCCGCGTCCTCGAGGCCTACCGCAAGACCGATTACATCCTCGAAGTCAACGCCCTCGACCTCACCGCCGAAGAGAAAACCCTCAAAGTCATCAACGACTCCGCCACCCCGATCAGCAAAGTCATGGTGCTCCGCATCCTTTACCTCATTTCCAAGGCCACGATCGAGAAAGCCCTCGCCAAATTGCTCAAGGAAGGGCGCATCCAGCTCATCACCAAAGGCCGTTATAGCCGTTACTTCCGCATCTGACGCGTAAAACCATAAACCACAATTAAGGAGTACATCACTTATGTCTTTCTACGATGCCAAACACATTCGCAACGTCGCCATCTTGGGCCATCAAGGCTCGGGCAAGACGAGCTTAGTGGAATCCCTTGCCTACATGACCAAGCTCATCCCCGAAAAAGGCTCGGTCGAACGCAACACCACCATCTCCGACTACTCGCAAATGGAACAAAAGCGCGGCGGCTCCACCCAAACCGCGGTCATCCCTTTGTTCAGCAAAGACCATAAACTCAACATCATCGACATCCCCGGCAACGACGACTTCATCGGCGAAGCCATCGGCGTCACCGGCGTCATCAAAGGCGCGATTCTTCTCGTCGATGCCTCCGTCGGCGTCCAAGTCGGCACCGTCAAACACTGGAAGCAGCTCCGCAAAAAAGGCGTTCCCACCTTCATCTTCCTCAACAAGATGGACAAAGAAGGCGTCGACTTCGAGGCGGTCATGGAAGACATCCGCTCTCGCCTTGGCAAACAAGTCATCTCCTTCTGCTACCCCTTAGGCCATAACGACCAATTCGATGGCTTTGCCAACGCCGTCGACCTCAAGGCCCACGTCTATAACGGCAAGGAAATGGTCGAAGCCGAGATCTACCCCGACAAACGCGACAAAGTCTTCGAGCTCCATAACACCATCGCCGAGGAAGTCGCCAAAGTCTCCGACGAACTTCTTGAGAAGTTCTTCAACGGCGAGGAATTCACCCTCGAAGAGATCAACGCCGCCCTCAAGCAATCCGTCATCAACGGCGAAATCGTCCCCGTCATCCTGGGCTCCGCCACCAAGAACATCGGCGTGCAGACCCTCCTCGACATGATGATCGAATACTTGCCGAACCCCTCTGACCTGAAGCCTCTAGAAGCCAAGGACGAGAACGGCAACGAGATCGAGCGTCCCACGAGTGACGACGCACCGTTCTCCGCCTATGTGTTCAAATCCCTCGTCGACCCCTACTCTGGCGTCATCAATATCATCAAAGTCTGCTCTGGCGTCCTCCATAGCGGCGACGAAGTCTACTATAACGGCGAGACCACCAAGCTCACCACCATCTTCCAGATGACCGGCAAGAAACTCGACCCCGTCACCGAAGTCCACGCCGGCGACATCGCCGCCGTCACCAAGCTCGAAGGCGTCGTCGCGGGCAACTCGCTCTCTTCGCCCAAAGCCATCACCATCTATAACCCCGTCCATTACCCCACCGCCGTCATCTTCAAGGCCGTCATCGCCGACAAGGTCACCGAAGGCAAGCTCATGCCCGCCCTTTCCAAGATCCAAGTCGAAGACCCCTGCCTCGAAGTCACCCGCAATAACGAGACCAAACAGTTGCTCCTTGGTGGCGTCTCCGACTCCCACATCGACTACGTCCTCGACAAACTCAAAACCGTCTACAAGGTTTCCGTCGAGACCGAGCGCATGAAAGTCGTCTACCGCGAATCCATCAAAGCCAAAGGCGAAGGCGATGGCCGTTACGTCAAGCAATCCGGCGGCTCCGGCTTCTATGGCGTCGTCAAGATGCGCTTCGAACCCGCCGAGAACAACGAATTCGCCGAGGAAGTCTTCGGCGGTGCGGTCCCCAAGAACTACTTCCCCGCCGTTGAAAAAGGCTTCTTCGAAGCCCTCCAGAAAGGCCCCTTGGCAGGCTTCCCCGTCATCGGAGTCAAAGGCATCCTCGTCGATGGCAAATACCACCCCGTAGACTCCAACGAACAAGCCTTCCGCATGGCCGGCATCCTCGCCTTCAAAGACGCCGCCCCCAAGTGCAAACCCATCTTGCTTGAACCGATCCTGACCATCAAAGTCAACGTCGAGCCCAAGTACACCGGCGCCATCCTCTCCGACCTCAATACCCGCCGCGCCCGCATCCAGAACATCGAAGAGAAAGACGGCAACCAGGAAATCGAAGCCTTGGTCCCCGAAGCCGAAGTCATCGACTACACCACCCAACTCAAATCCATCACCCAGGCCTCCGGCTTCTTCAACCGCGAATTCTACCGTTACGAAGAAGTTCCCGAATCCCTCAAGGAACGCGTCATCCGCGACAACAAGATCGCCGAGTAGCAATCCACCACTCACCAAACCTCATGACGAAAACTCATGGGGTTTTCTTTTCCTCTCCCTCCCCCTGCTCGTCTTGCCTAGATATCCCCCAG
>JBGUWA010000156.1:0-3576 GCA_045220635.1 Candidatus Alloenteromonas sp.
ACATGGTGAAACGCTACACCTCCATCCGTTACCCCGACACGAGCCTGCCAAAACCCACCTACGATCTCTACTTAGAGGAATTCAAAGCCATCCGTTCCAAGCAAAACGCGATCAAGAAAGCATTCGAAGGCTATAACTGGAAAAAGGACCACATCGTCATCGAAGCCGATAACTTCAATGACGAGGAAAACTATTACGTCGTGGTCACGCCTTGGATTTCCAACACGGTGCCTAGCGACTACTCCTTCAAGTCGCTTTCCTGGGACAAATACCTCGCGTTGGCGCGGGAAATGTGCCAAGAACTCAAGAAGATCCACGCGGTGAACGTCATTCATAGCGACCTTAAGATCGAGAACTTTTGCTTCGCGCAGGAAGCGGGCAAATTGACCCCCTACCTCATCGACTTCGACTTGTCCTTCTTAGTCGGCAAAGCCCCCGCCTTCGACGTCGTCGGCGGCTCGATCGGCTACCAAGCCCCGGAGCTTCTGGAATACCAATATAGCGAGGACGATTCCTTGGGAAATAGCTTGCTCACTCCCGCGATCGACGTCTTCTCCCTCGCCATCACGCTGCACTGCCTTTACGCGGATCATTTCCCCGAATGTGGCGACCACGAGACGCCGGGGGATGCCCTTAACGAAGGCGGCACCCTCACCCTTGATCCGATCTTTGATCGGCCGATCGGTCCGAACAAAAACGTCTCCTTCAAGGCGCTTCTTGAAGCGATGCTGGTGAAGGATTTCCGTCGCCGCCCCAGCATGGAGCAAGTCTGCCAAATCATCAACGACGAGGCGGGATTAGATGGCTCGACGTGCTCTTCGGTCGACTTCGAAGAGCCCTGGCCCGAAGACGAGATCGAATATTTGCCTCCCGAAGAACTTCCCGCAGGCCATAAGTTCCGCACCGTCAAGCGCGCCCCCAACCGTCATTACAAGATCATCAAGACCAACGGCATCCCTTCTTTTGGCGACGCGAGCACCTTGATTCGCCTTGGCTTAGCCCGTAAAAAAGGCGAAGCCTCCCCCGCTTCAACCCTTGCCTCTACGCCCACCCCGACTCCCGAAGCGCCCAAATCCCACCTCGAGCTCGACGATGGGCCATGGCCGGAAGACGCCGCGGGAGGATTCCACTATAACGAGGAGAATATCCGCGCCAAAGGCATTCTCTCCATCAAGAAAGAAGACGATGGCGGCGTCCATAAGTACCGCATCGTCTATGCCGACCACACGCTTCTCATGCCCGGCGGCATGGTCAAAATTACGAGGTTGATCACCAAATGAAACCCTTACAGTTTGCCATCGTGAAAGAACTTGTCGGCGAAGACGCCCCCGCTTTGGCGTTAGGGGATGATTATATCGTCGCCGACGGCATGGGCGGCACCGGCGGCGCCATGACGCGCTTCGCCAATGACGAAGCCACCGTTCATATGTTCGTCCGCACCCTTCTTAAGGACTTCACCCCCGTGAAGGAAGTCGCCCCAAAGGAACAGGAAGACCCCGCCGAGCCTATCGAAGAGACCCAAGAAGAAAACACTGCTCCCGTTGAAATCAAACCCGAATCGACGAGCGAGCCTCCGCTTGCCGATGATCCCGAACTTGCCGATTATCTGCGGCTCATCGTCAGCGAGATCTTCGCCGCCGAACCCGGCCAAACCGAGATTCAGCGCACCGAAGCCTTCATTGGCTCGCGCGTCGTCGCGCTTCGTTACGCCTTCGCGCTTCGTCATGACCTAAAGACCAAGGCGCGTCTTCCCTTACCTCGACCCAAAGACTTCTTCTCCGCGGAAAAATGCGCGGAGATCTCCGATTTCATCATGCTTGGGCTTAAGGAACTCGTCGAATGCCCTATGCTCGAAGTCCCCGCGCCGACCAATGCTTTACAAGCCTATCTCCCCTCTACCCTGGCCTCGGTTTCGATCCGCCAGGAAGAAGATGGCCGCTTTCTCGCCGACGTCATCAGCGCAGGCGACTCGCGCGTCTACGCCTACTCTCGTTTTGGTTTGCTCCAGCTTTCCAAAGACGACGAAGACGAGACGGGCATGATGTTCAACTACTTCCAATATAACCCCGAGAAGAAGATTCGTTTGAACCATCGTTCCTATCTCTTCACCGGACCCGTCGCTTTCTTCGCCTGCTCGGATGGCTGCTTCGATCCGTTTGGCTCCATTGAAGCCATCGGCGTCGCCCGCACCTTCTTTGGCGAAGAAAAGAAATACCCCGCCTCCATGGAAGCCTGGGGCGAAGAGGTCATCGCCCGTTACCTCGATGGTTTCCAAGGCGATGACATCTCCATCGCCATGGGCGTCTATGGCACGGAGAACTTCCACGACCTATTCGATTCCTACTTCGAGCTTCACGCGAAAGAGGGCACCGACCTCTTCCGCCTCTACATGCAATACTCGACGATCATCAACGCCTTATCCAAAGGCGAGTCTAACGCCGAAGAGAAAGACGAATACATCGCCAAGCGCGTGCCCACCATTTACCCGACGCGCCTGGTGCCTTTCTTGCTTGATTGCATCCATGGCGCAAAGCAAGACTGGGTCTATACGGCCGAGCTCGACGAGTTCATCCGCAAGTCCATCCCGAAGTCTCGTCGTTTTACCCCCGAAGAGACCCGCAAGGTCCAACTCGAGGCCTTAAAGATCGCCGCGCTTCGCAACGACCCGCGCTTCCAAATCAAGAACACCCCGATTGGCCGCCCCTTGATCGTCCAGTTCAAGTTGCTTAAGCAAATCACCTGGGACATCAAGTTCGGCAAGAAGACCCTCAAGGACTTCATGCTCGCCTTCGAGGAATTCTGCGCCCTGCTTGACGGAATCCCAGACCTCAGCGAAGCCTTCCATGGCAAGTTGCTCCGCGACCTCGACAAGAGCGATGGCATCGTCGTCATCACCCCCGAGGAAATCGACGCGAGCTATGAGCCATTCCTCAAAGCCAACGCCACAAAGATCGTTCCGTTCATCGTCGACGTCCTCGAGGCCAATCCGGATAAGACCAGTCAGATCGACGTCTATTTCTCGCCGGCGTTGATGGACCGTTGCCGCAAGAACCTCATGGTCCGCAATGGCAAGTTCCCAGAGGAGCTAAACGAGCTTCCCGAGAAGATCAGACAAAAGGAAGAATTCGCGGTTTCTTATCTCAAGTAAGCAAATTTGCACATCAAAAAGTGCGGCAATCGCCGCACTTTTCATTTTGCCTATATATCGGGAGGTATACTTCTTACGGAATGAGGCTAATGGCCTCGGACAAGGTCTTGGCTTTGACCGCATCGGGGTATCCCGCATCTTCCAAAACGCCCGCGGAAATGAGCTGATAGATGCGCGCTTTGCCAATCGTATCGGCAACCGAGGAGGAGTCGCTTTGCAAAGAGGATAGCGAAGCAGTCGCGGGCTTGAAGACCTTCGCGCGGCCGTTGCTTGGATCGATGTCGGAATCGTCCACGCTATAGGAAAGCAACAACCACACGCCAGCCTTCTTGCTGATGTAGAAGGTCGAATCCCCTTGCTCGGGCAAGGTCGTGTCGTAGGTAAGGACGCCCGTCGAGGCGTTAAGCGAATACTTGTCGTTGTTGACG
>JBGUWA010000157.1:0-12837 GCA_045220635.1 Candidatus Alloenteromonas sp.
CGAATCCGAATAAAATACCGAGAGGTTTACGGAGAAAAGGCCGATGGGGAGTGAACTATCGACCACCCGTTTGCAAATTAGGCTTTAGGCGCATAAGGAACGATAGACCGAGCGATGATGCGCCTTCGGAAAACCCTAAATACGCGCGGGTCTTGGGTGAGGCTCCGTTACTGAACCGAAAACATTTGCCAACGTGCCTACGTGCGCATATAATTTCCCCTGCGTGTGAAAGCAGCAGGCATCTACCCTTTCGCCCGACGTCGGTAAATCAAAACAAGTAAGCCCCCGCTACTAGGGCCGAACGGAAGCTCCGACATCCGGAAAGGTGGAGGATACCCTCTTGACTTTGTACCCGCAAAGAAAGGAGACATCACAATGTCTAAATCCGCATGGAAACGCAGCCGTCACCTTGGCTTCTCGATTCTCGAGACCGGCGACGAGCTCAAGAAACGCCCCTATGGCCCGGGCCAACACGGCCAAGATCGCAAGAGGAAACCCTCTGAGTACGGCGTCCAGCTCCTCGAAAAGCAAAAGCTCCGCTCGCTCTACGGCGTCTCCGAACGTCAGTTCCGTCGCCTCTTCCTCATCGCGAAGAAGGATCCCACCGTCACTGGTCTTGCCTTCTTCCGCATCCTCGAATCCCGTCTCGACAACCTCGTCTTCCGTATGGGATTCGCCCGTTCCCGCGCCGCGGCCCGTCAGCTTGTCGCTCATGGCCACGTCCTCGTCAACGGCAAAAAGGTGGACGTCCCCTCCTACCTTTGCAAAGTCAACGACGTCATCTCCTTCAAAGAAGACTCCCCGTTGAAATGCGTCAAGGAATCCCTCGATTCCCGCCCCGCTTCCGTCGGTTACGTCAAAGTTGACGCCGACAAGTTCCAGGGCACCTTCCTCCGTGAGCCTGAGCGTAACGAACTCGCCCAAGAGATCAACGAAGCTCAGATCATCGAGTACTACAACCGCAAGCTCTAATCCTTGCGCTCCCTCTAGTAGCCAAAGACCGGTTCGCCGGTCTTTTTTATGAGCAAAATCCTCGCCTCTCGCGCGCGTTCTCTTGTAATATTAGATAACAGCAAAGGAGCATTCCCATGTCTAAGTCGATTGTCTACTTTACGAAGGAAATCACCCCCGAAAGCCTCATCCGCATCTACGAAGCCCTTGGCAGAGAGCTTCGCGGCAAGGTCGCCGTGAAAATCTCCACCGGCGAAATGGGTGGCCATAACTACTTAAAACCCGAGCTCATCGGCGGTCTCGTCGACAAGCTTGACGGCACCATCGTCGAATGCTGCACCGCTTACGGCGGCTCCCGTCAAGAGAAAGACAAGCACTGGGAAACCATCCGTAACCATGGCTTCTCTCCCCGCTTCCCCGTCGACATCATGGACGAATTCGGGGAAAAGGAGATTCCTGTGATCAAAGGGTTCCACCTGGATAAAGACATCGTCGGTGAACACCTAGATAACTACGATTCCGTCTTGATTCTTTCTCACTTCAAAGGCCACATCATGGGTGGCTTCGGCGGGGCACTAAAGAACATCTCCATCGGCATTGGCTCCACCGCCGGCAAAGCCTACATCCATTCGGGTGGCAGAACCACCGACCCCGAGAAGTGCTGGCAAAAAGGCACCATCGCCGCCCAAGACGAATTCCTCGAATCGATGGCGGATGCCTGCGAAGCCGTCATCCATTACGTCGGCGCGAAGAACATGGCCTACATCAACGTCGCCAACCGCCTCTCCGTCGATTGCGACTGCGACTCCAACCCCCATGAGCCGGAGATGGACGATATCGGGATCTTCGCTTCGCTTGACCCCGTGGCGATTGACCAAGCTTGCTATGACGCGGTCAAGAATAGCCTCGACAAAGGCAAAGCCGCCCTCATCGAGCGTATGGATTCCCGTCACGCCATCCGCACCGTCGAAGGTGCCTACGAACATGGCTTAGGCAATCGCGAATACGAAATCGTCGAACTAAAATAATCGCGAAAAAACATGCAAAAAGCCCATCAATTCGGTTTGATGGGCTTTTTTGATGTCGCGATCTTTCTTTAGGCGGCTTTCACCGGGTCCTCCGTATCAAGGAACGCCGCGATGGCGTCAACGTCATAGAGGTCGTGGAAGCCATTGAGAATGATGTCCACCTTGCCGCCAAATTCGTTGCCGACGTAGCTATTCTTCTCATCGTCCCAATAACCGACGTGGTAGGGAGAAGAGTATCTCAAGATCTGTCCGGATGGGAAGGCATATTCGAAGACGCAGCATTCGCCGCCGCCAGAGCGTTCGCCAACGATCTTAGCGGAATTATCGCGCCTAGCATAGAAGGGGAAGGCGTTGCCGCAGGAGAAGGAGAAATTGCTGGTGGTGATATAGAACTCGAAGTCGTTGCCGAAGCAATCGGAGACGTCGAATTTGCCGTCTTTGTTCGAGTCGACTCTCATCAAAGACCGATAGATGCCTTCGTTGCCGTCGCAGCGGAGGAAGGTTTCGGATTTGTTGTCCTTGCTGAGCAAAGCGAGGATTTTGCTCATGATGCCGACGAAGCCGCCGAGGTTGGTGGTGTCATCGATGACGACCCTTTTGACGCCTTTGGCTTTGGCTTCGTTGAGGTTGCTGATGAATCTATAGAAAGTGTCGCCGATTAAGACATCTTCGGGGACATCCCCTTCTTCGAAGTAGTTATAGGTGTCGAAAGTATCGAAGCTGAAGAAACCATATCTGCCATCGGAGGAATAACGCATGTTCTCCATCTTTAGCTTGGTGCCGTGGACTTTGTTATATTCCCTCAAGGCGGTCAAGCGTTCAGACTGCAGATAGGCGCGTAAGCTATAACGATCTTTGTAGAACGTCTGCTCATAATGGTATTCCTTGGCGCTGACGTTCTCGCCGAAGAAATCGCTGGGGAAATAGGAGCTATGGAGGTCGTTGAGCATATCGATGGAACGGGCGATGGCATAGAAGCGATCATCGGTGTTATCGGAGTCGAAGTCGTCGGACATCTCAAAGCTATTCAAATAGTCGCTCATCGAGCGAATGCCCTTTTGGTCGGCCATGCCATAGAAGCTATCCATGATGAAGTAGAAGATCTTCTTGTTGAAGACATTCAAGGAATGGGGCGCGACCGCGCTATTGGCGGTGCCATTGCCAAATTCTTTCTCGTGGCATTCGACTAAGTAATCAAACGCGTCGATGGAGCCGCCATCTGGGAGGGCGAAGCGGGTTGCCTTGAGCTGGTCGTTCGGGCCATACTCAAAAAGTTGCTTCTCATGGGCGTTGAAAAGAAGGGAACGTTCGGTCACTTGGCTTAGACCAGCTTGGAGCAAGGCGAGCGGGTAGCGATATTGGCCATCGGCCTTGAAGAAATCGAATTCATAGGGGCCGAACGGGTAGACCCTGGCGATGTTTTCATGACCGGGAAGGTATCCATCTTCCAGCTGCATGAGGTCTTGTTCGCCCGTCTTGCCATAAGGGGCGGATTTAAGGAAAGTGGAATCGAGTTCGCCCTTAAGGGTGAGCGTCTCCGCCGTGGGGTCCATCGAAAGGCTAAAGACGGTCTCGTTTCCTTTGTTGACGCTCCACGTGGTGACGTCACCTTCGCTTTTGACGGTGGAAACGTATCCCTCCGTAACCTCGTTTTTGAAGATGGAGGCATAGTCATCCAAACTCAGGTAGTAGACATCGTCCACCTGGTCGAGATAGTAGAGTTGGAGCTTGTCTTGACGGATGTAGTCTTCGATGGGTTTCGGATCGTCGAATAAGCGGGGATCACTGCCGTGCCAAGGCACCTCCAACAAATCGACGATGGAGAATTCGACGGGTTTGATGCGTCCTTGGTAAGGGTCGCTGGAAGAAATCGAAGGGGAACTCGATGGCAAAGAAGCGCCCGATGGCGAAGTAGAGCTCGCTTCGGAAGAAGGGGTCACGCTTGAGCTAAGGGCGCTAGATCCACCACCGGAGCACGCGGATAAACCAACGATAAGGCAGGTAAGGCTAAGGACTTTTAATGAGTGTTTCATGGAAGCCTCCTTGATGAATAGAAGAATTATAGTCTTGCGTCAGCAGACTATCAATCGCGTGCAAGAGGAGAAATCCATGGAAGAGTCGCGCTTAAACGGCAACGATTCCCGAAGAAAAAACCTCCTGAAGGTCAGGAGGAAGGAAGGTCATTTTTTTCGTTTGGATTAGTCGACGAGATTGGCCAAATAGTAGTTCTTCTTGCCACGGCGAATCAGAACGTATTTGCCATATAAGGCGCCATCGCGGTCGATGATCTTGCCTAGTTCGGCCACCTTTTCGCCATTGATGGAGATGGAATTGCCTTGGATTAAGGTGCGGGCCTCGCGTTTGGAGGGGCAAGCACCAAGCTCAACGAGGAGGTCTTCCAAGGTCTTGCCGGGAGCGACGTCTTTCTTGAAGGAACCAAAGACGGTTTCGATGTCTTCTTCGCTTAAGGAAGAGACTTCGCCCGAGAAAAGGGTCTGGGTCAACTCGACGGCGTGATCCGCCGCGCCTTTGCCGTGGAGGTCCTTGGTAAGCTCGTAGGCCAAGCGTTTCTGGCCGATGCGGGCACCCGGCGCGGCGAAATGTTCTTTGGCGACTTCGCTGATTTCCTCGAGGGAGAGGAAGGAGAATATCTTCAGGAAACGGATCGCGTCCTCGTCGGTGACGTTGATGAGGAACTGATAGATTTCGTAAGCGGAAGTTAACGCGGGGTCAAGGAACAACGCGCCTTTTTCGGATTTGCCGAACTTCTTGCCATCGCTGCGAAGGATGAGCTTGCCAGTCATGGCTTCCACTTCTTCGTCTAGGCCATCGATCTTACGGATGAGTTCGAGGCCGGAGGTGAGGTTGCCCCACTGGTCGTTGCCGCCGATTTGCATGCTGACGCCATACTCGTGATGGAGATGGTAGAAGTCGATGGACTGGAGGATTTGATAGGCAAACTCGGTAAAGGAGATGCCCGATTCCAGACGCGACTTCACGATTTCCTTCGAAAGCATGTAGTTGATGGAGAAATATTTGCCATAGTCGCGGAGGAAGTCGATCATCGAAAGCTCCCCAAGCCATTCGAGGTTGGAGACGAGGCAGCCTTTTTCGGGGTCTTCGAGGTCGAGGTATTTCTCGAGTTGGGCTTTGATGGAGGCGGTGTTCGCGGCGAGCTTTTCTTTGGTTAACAAAGAACGTTCGCTCGATTTTCCCGAAGGATCGCCAATCATGCCAGTCGCGCCGCCGACGACGGCGACGATGCGATGACCCGCGAGCTGAAAGCGTTTGAGCAACGAGATCATGGCGTAGTTGCCAAGATGCATCGAGGAGGCGGAGGGGTCGAATCCGCAGTAGATGGTTTGTTTGCGCCCGAGCATTTCGCGTACTTTGTCCTCGTTCGAGTATTGTTCGATGAGGCCACGGGCATTTAGTTCGTCAATGATGTTTTCCATGGCGTCTATTGTATGACGCGACGGGAAATATCGCTAGTTAAAGCGATAAAGATTCTAGATTTTTCCGATGATTGCAAAAGAAACCCCGTCTTTTATAATGTGCGGAAACAAAGGGGGTACCTGGCATGCAAGAGAACCATAAATTCACGGTTGATGTCCTTCTCTGCATCGACGTCACGGGCGATAACGCGCCGTTTGTCGATTCGCTTAAGGCTGCCCTCCCCGGCATTGGGTCCGCATTACTAAAAAAGATCGGCGAAGACCGTTGCCTATTGCTTCGCGACATCCGCATGAAGATCATCGCCTTCCGCGACTTCGAATTCACCGACGAGGAAGACGGAACCCCCATCGAAACTTCCCCCTTCTTCTCCCTCAAATACCATGAGAACGACTTGCTCGACTGGATGAATGGCCTCTCCGTCAGCGGAGGGGGTGATTTACCCGAATCGAGCCTAGAAGCTTTGGCGGAAGCCTTCGCCTCCCCCTTCAACGAACGCGACCATGACCGCACCGCGATCTTATTGTTCACCAACGCATTGCCCAAACCCTATGGAACGGGCAAAGACCATTATTCCTACCCCAAGGATATCCCCGAAAGCTTCGATGAACTCTGCCATCGCATCGAATCCTTCCAGCACCGCGTCCGTACCTTAATCGTTGGGCCAGAGTGCGAGGAGTACCGAAAGATCGCCGATTGCAGCCGTTACGTGCAGTTCATTCCGATCGAGCAGCGTTTCCCGCTGCGAATCGACCAAACGGAACTCATTCGCCTCATCGATGGCGTCGCCTGCTCCGCCACACCTGTCAATCTATAAGGAAAAACGTCACCGCCTCGAAGCAGTGACGTTTTTTCTCGATCGGATTAATACATTCCGCCAGGCATGGCCGGGGTTTCGGGTTTGTCTTCCTTGATCTCGCTGACCGCGGCTTCCGTGGTGACGAACAAGGCGGCGATGGAGGAGGCGTTAAGGATGGCCGAACGGGTGACCTTGGTCGGGTCGACGATGCCCGCTTCGAACATATCCACCCATTTGCCCGATTTGGCGTCGAAGCCTTGGTTGCCTTTGGCTTCTTTCTGGGCCAAGACGATGTCTTCCGCTTCGAAGCCGGCGTTATCGGCGATCTGGCGAAGCGGTTCGTGGAGGGATTCGAGGACGGCATCGATGCCCTTTTGGATATCGCCGTTTTCGTCGAGGAGTTTGCCCTTTAAGACGCGATAGACTTTGGCAAGGGCCGCGCCACCGCCGATGACGATGCCTTCGGCAACCGCCGCTTTGGTGGCGTTGAGGGCGTCTTCGATGCGGAGTTTCTTCTCCTTGAGCTCGGATTCGGTGAGGGCGCCGACTTTGAGGACGGCCACGCCGTCGCCGAGTTTGGCGATGCGCTTGGAAAGGTTCTTCTTATCGTATTCGCTGGTGGAGGAGAGGCGTTGTTGTTCGAGCTCGGCGATGCGCTGGGCGATCGCGGCTTTGTCGCCTTCCCCGCCGACGAGGGTGGTCTTGTCTTTGCGGATGGTCGCGCGGCGGACTTTTCCAAGGTCGGCAAGGGTGACGTCTTTGAGTTCCATGCCGAGGTCTTTGGAGACGAAGGAGGCGCCGGTGGTGATGGCGATATCCTGCAAGGCGGCTTTCTGGGCGTCGCCGAATTCGGGGGCTTTCACCGCGACGACGTTGAAGGTGCCGCGGAGTTTGTTGACGACGAGGGTCGAGGTGACGTCGGCGTCGAGGTCATCGGCGACGATGAGCAAGGGTTTGTGGCTATCCACCACCGCTTGGAGCAACGGCACGATGTCGTTGATGTTGGAGATCTTCTGATCGGTGACGAGGACGAGGGCGTCTTCGAGCTCGGCGATCATCTTCTCGCGGTCGGAAACCATGTAGGGAGAGATGTAGCCTTTGTCGAATTCAAGGCCTTGGGTGATGGCGAGTTCGTCGTCGATTCCTTTGGAATCATCGACGGAGATGACGCCGTTTTTGCCCACTTTTTCCATCGCTTCGGCGATGAGTTTGCCGATGGCGGGGTCACCACTGGAGATCGTCGCGACGGATTCGATGTCGGCGTTGGTGTCGATCGGACGGGAGATCTTAAGCAATTCTTCCGCGACGGCCTTGCCGGCTTTTTCCATGCCCTGACGGACGAAGACGGGGTTGGCGCCTTTTTCGACGGAAGCGAAGCCACGATGGATCATCGATTGGGCGAGGAGGGTCGCGGTCGTGGTGCCATCACCCGCCGCGTCGTTGGTCTTGTTGGCCACTTCGACGACGAGCTTGGCGCCCATGTTCTGGAAATTATTGGGGAGTTCGATCTCCTTGGCGATGGTGACGCCATCGTTGGTGATGAGGGGAGAGCCATAGCCTTTGTCGAGGACGACGTTACGTCCTTTCGGGCCAAGGGTGAGCTTGACGGTATTGGCAAGGGTGTCGACGCCGGCGAGCATTTCGTCGCGGGCGGACTTGCCGAATTTGATTTCTTTTGCCATATTCGATTGCCTTCTTTCCTTTATTCAATGACGGCGAGGATGTCTTCCTCTTTGATGAGGATGAACTTATGGCCGTCTTCTTCGTAATCGGTGCCGCTATATTCGCGGTAGATGACCCTTTGGCCTTCCTTTAAGGTCGTGGGGATGAACTTGCCCGATTCGAGGGTGACGCCAGGACCGACGGCGACGACGGTCGCCACGTTGGCGGATTTTTCTTCTTTGGTGAGAATGATAGAGCCCACTTTCTTCTCGGAAGGGAGCTTCTCGAGGAGGATGTTGTCATTGAGCGGTTTAATCATGTGTTGCTACTCCTTTTGGTCAGCAACTATCTTAGGCCGTTTTTTAGCACTGTCAACATATGACTGCTAAATCATCAGAAAAGCAACCGAAAATTTGCCAAGAAGGAAACAAAAAGTGCAACAAAGTACAACAAAATGCAACAAAGTACAACAATTCTGCACTACCCTATTTCCATAGGAAAACATAAGAAAAAGGATGGCGTTTTGGCCATCCTTGTCGCTCAGTGTTTGGTGGATTGCCCTAAGATCAATCGCGGTTCGATTCGCGCCGTCTTGTTGAGCAATTCCTGGTGGAGCAAATCGGTCAGCATGTACATCGCGCGCTTACCGGTTTCCTGCATGTCGATGTGGAGGGCGGTAAGGGTCGGACGGACGATGTAAGCGTATTTGGTGCCGACGAGGGAGAAGATCTCGACCTGTTCCGGAACCTTGATCCCCGAGTCGGTCGCCGCATTGAGCACGGCGGCGGCGATGGAGTCGCGGTAGCAGATATAGAAGCCACGTTGGTTTTCGGGATCTTTGAAGTAATCCATGAACTGCGCGTAGGTCTGCGTGTAGGAGTCGTTGCAGTTGACGATGCGGTAATCGCGGCCAAGCTCTTCGTGGGTCTTAAGGAAGATCTTCTCGCAACGGCTAAGCAAGCGGCCGGCATCATGGACGTGGAGGAAGGCCATCGGGTTCTGGCGGTCACGCGCGTAATATTCTTGGATCAATTGCTCCAACGCGGAGTCATAGGAGAAACGGATGTCCGCCACGCGGTCGCCTTTGACTTTGTTGTCGATGACGACGGTTGGAACGTTATAGGAGGTGATCTTCTCGACGTCTTCTTGCGAAAGTTGGTCGTCGAAGATGATCGTGCCGTCGACGTGGGCGGTGATGACTTTCTCGATCATCGCCAAGGCTTCGTCGCGGGAATGCGAGGTGGTGAAAAGAGTCAACTGGTAGTTCTTTTCTTTCGCCACGTCGGTGATGCCCGAGAGGAGGTTGGAAAGATAGACGTAGTTCGCCGAGGGAATGATCACGCCGATGTTGGTGGAACGGTTGGTGGCCAAGGCCTGGGCGAGTCCGCTAGGCTTATACCCTAACGCCTCGATGGTGTCTTGGACTTTCTTCCTCGTTGCCGGGGTAACCGATTCGGAATTGTTGATGACGCGGGAAACCGTGGCCAAAGAAACGCCGGCGGCTTGAGCGACCTGGTAGATTGTGACGCGGTCCTTCAGGTTTTGCATAATTTCATCCTCCTTTGGACTATGCCCATCGTACACGCATTTTCACGGAAATGAAAATATTTTCTTAGTTTCTTGAAAACTTTTTCATAGAATCGCGTCAGCATCGGCATATTTTTCTTTATCTTTTTCAATCATTAAGCAAAAACAAGTCAGTTTTTTGGCGTTTTCCCTTTTTGGTTGACGGTTTTTTACTACATTCGGTTTTTACGGGTCAAATCTCATTCACTCGATCCATCGCGACGAAAACCTATATTTCATATAAATGGCTACCAAAACTCAGGTCTAATGGCCACATCGGTAAATCCAAATAGAGCCGAAATCATCGAAGAAAAACGGGAATCGCTGACGTCAATGAACCTGTTTTCATCTCAATTCATGCCCATTTTCTTTTTGTTTCTTCTTTTTCCGAAAATCGCAGGGACATCGATGAAAACAGGCTTCTATTTGCCTGAAAACTCACGTCTTTCCCTAGGTGTTCGCCATCAAAAAACGCGCTCTGCGGCGCGTGTTCTGTGAAAATGGACGGAGTCTATTTCGCGATGACGATGCGGTGGATGTTTTTACCCTCCGCTCGGAAACGGGCCTCATATTCCGACATGGCGTCATTGCTTGGATCGAATTCGTAATGGTCGGTTTCTTCGACGCAGCGAAGCTCCGCCAAAGGGATCTCCTCTAAGGTGAAGGCATAGAGGATGGGATTATCGGTTTTCATGACGATCTGACCACCGCTCTTCAATAACGAAGCGATGTTTTTTAACCGTTCATGGTAGGTCAAACGACGTTTCGCGTGCCGTTTCTTGGGCCAGGGGTCGGAGAAATTAAGGTAAATCGTGTCAAAGCGAAGCTGCGACAAACTTTCGAACCAGTCGTCGAAATCTCCGCCAAGCAGCCGCACGTTGTCGCGAGGGTCGGCTTCGAATTTCTTCGCCGCGGTCGCCAAGACGGAGAGGTCGCGTTCTAGGCCAAGGAAAGAGCCTTCCTTTAGGCTCGCGATGCCTAGCAGGAAATCGCCTTTGCCCATGCCGATTTCTAAGCTGAGTTTGGGAGCGAGGAAAAACTCCTGCTTCGGATCGATTTCCCCTAGTATCAGTTCTGGGTGAGCTTGGAGATAAGGTTCCGCCCAGGGTTTGCGGCGTCCTCTCACTTCTTGATTTGTCCTAAAGCGTAAATCGCGTCGGCATAAATGGCGATTTGCCTGTTGAAATCGTCGACATAAAGATACTCGTTGGGCGAGTGGATCGCGCCGTCATGCTCAAGGAAGGTACCGCCATAAGCGACGCAGTTTTTGGCTTCTTTGGCGTAGGTTCCCCCACCGATGGCCATCGGCTTGTCGAAGAACTTATGGGTCATGTGCTTGTAGGACTTCATGAGGGTGGAAACTAGCGCCTGTTTGGGATCGCTATAAAGCAAGGGGGCGACGCCATTGACGGCAACGCTCATGTCCGTGGCCTTTTCGAAGGCGGCGAGGGCTTCTTCCGGTTTGGCTTTCTCGCCATAACGATAGTCGATGGTGAAGGAGAGTTTCTTGTCCTTGTAGGAGACGATGCCATAGTTGAAGGTGGAATCGCCGCTGATGCCAAAGCCTTCGGAGAAGGAATAGCCGCCAAAGCCTTTGCCGTGGGGCTCTTGGAGCACGTCGGCGAGCTTGGCTAACGGGGCGATCTTATAGATTTCGCCAAGGGCCTTGAAGGCAAGAAGCGCGGCATTGACGCCTTTTTCAGGGGTGGACCCGTGCGCGGATTTGCCGATGAAGGTCAAAATCATGATGGGACCAGCGGAGGACACGTCGACTTTTAGGCCACGTACCGCCAAGGCTTCGGGGAGTTTCTTGTCTTCGGGCAAAGTCACGACGAGCTTATCGCAGACGGCGTTGCTGACCACGCCGCCATCCATGGCGATGATCGGCGAAAGGTCGATGGCTTTGCTCGCGGTGGCGTGATGGATGCCTTTTTCGGCGTAGATCAACGGGAATTCGGCGTCGGGGGTAAAGCCATAATCGCAATGGGGTTTCTTGAGGACGTCGAAGTAATGACGGAGGCAAGAGGAACCGCGTTCTTCGTCGCCACCGGCGACAAGACGGACGCGGAAGCCTTTAATGAGGCCATTGTCCTTGAGGAGTTTGATGGCCATAAGCGAGGCGATAAGAGGTCCTTTGTCGTCGCTCGAGCCACGACCGATGATCTTTTGTTCCTTGCCTTCGCCCACGAGGTCGGCGGCAAAAGGCGGATGGTCCCACTTTCCAGAAACGGGTACGACGTCGGCGTGAGCGTAGATGCCCACGATCGGTCCTTCTTCGCCAAAGGAGATTTCGGTGCAATAGCCTTGGCAGGGATCGACCTTGAAGCCATAGTCTTTGCCGAGTTTAGCCACATAATCAAGCGCGCCTTTGACGCCTGCGCCATAGGGGGCTTCGCGGCTGGCGGTCTTGGGATCGTAAACGGAAGCCTTGCCGATGAGGACGCGAAGGGCCTTGAGGCCTAACTCTTCGTAGTTTTTGGATAGTTTCTTGAAGTTGGGACGCATGTTGTCCTCCTTTATCGCAGACGTCTTGCTCTGCGTAATCGCGGCGAAGCTTTGGTCACCGCAAGATATAACGAGGGGATGATGACGGCGGCGATGCCCATTTCCCCCGCCATGCCGATGAGGATGACGAGAAGGAAGGTAAGCGTCGTGCCGGTCGCGATGGGACTAGTCGAGGAGAATAGCCCCGCGATGGTGTCCGGATAGAAGATGTAGAGATCGAAGAACACCAACGCCGTGTGCAAGGCGGTAAGGCCCGCGCACGCCAGTGCTAAGTATAGGCCAATTGCCCGTTTGTTGGAAACCTTTCCTATAAAGGAAAAGACAATTCCGGCGATTAGGCCAAAAAGGAATCGCGGCGGAACGGCGACCCACGGGTACGCGAACAAGGCGTTGAAGCCCGCCGCGCCGTTAAGGGCCTGCATGTAGGAAGATAAGCCGAACACCAAGCCGAGCAAGGCGCCTTTTTTCCAGCCGCCAAGGGCCGCGCCGAGCAAAACGGGGAGGTGCAGCAAGGTAAAGGAAAGCACCGGCGTCACGGCGATATAGCCCAAATAGGGAACGAAGGTCATGATGAGGATGATGGCGATGAACACGGCATCCAAGGTCATGGCCGCGACGATTTCGTGGGGGTCTTTCTCTTTGGCGTTATAGGCGTGGCCAAGCAACGCCGTCAAAAGCAACAAGACGGCAAGAAGCACCATCGTCAGGATGGAAACGTAATCGGTAAAGCTTGTCATTACGCATTCCTTTCCGCGATGTAAGCTAGACCGAGCAAAACCAGATTCGGTTCATAGGCGAACTCGGGGAAGAGGTCTTTCACGAACACCGAATAGCCACCCGTGAGCACGCGTTTGCAGGGATACCCCGCTTCTT
>JBGUWA010000158.1:0-8934 GCA_045220635.1 Candidatus Alloenteromonas sp.
TGAACGAGCCTATTTCCGTGCGTCTTTTCAAAATGTTTTGGCGTAAGGTGGTCAAAATAACACGCCCCGCGACGAGGAAGAAAACCACGGGGAAGACATAGGTGAGCTTCTCCGCCTGCGAGACTTCGGTTTTCAAAGAAGAGAAGAAGGTCGTCTCCGCCAAGGTTTGGCAAGTATAGAGATTGTTTACCATCTTCTTTTTATAGGCCTCGACGATTTTGGCTTTCGCGGCATCGGGGTCTCTATTTTCGCCACCAAGCTGCACTAAGTATTGATTGGGTCGCGGGAAGTTGGCGTAACCGCCGTGGATGTCGCCATCGCCCCAACCTAAGGTGCCATAAAAACCAACGTTATAGACAAGCGATGCGCCAAACTCGCTAAAGGTGCCTAACAAACTTGCGACGATGGCTTCCTTTAAGCGATAGTTGGACATCATCGCCACCATTGGGATAGGGTTGGCCTTGGTGGTGTTTTCGGGATGTTTCATGGTTCCCGTGACCGTGGCGGAGAAAAGTAACTTCCCTTCACGGAAAGGATTGGTCTTACCTGGATTTAAGAACGTATCGAGGGTAGAGAGCATTTCCTCGTCCACGGAGAACGAGCCGAGATCGAAGCTGAACTGCAACGTCGCGCCGATGGGGTTATAGTCTGGCATGCCTGCCGATTTCTTTTCGCTAACGAGGCTATCGGCGACGGATTCATCGATTAAAAAGTAATCGAGGTCGTTATGCAAGGGAGACGTTTTTAATTCGTACCCCTTGGACAAACGAGGATAAAAAGGCGACACGGTCAACATGGCGTTGCGCGACTCTAACGTGGCAAAGCCATAGAAGCGGGTCTCGATGGAATCCTGTGGCCCAAGGCAAGAAAGAATCATGTCCTTGTCATCCTGTGCCTTGAGGGAGTGGGGGTCGGTCGTCACGTAGACATCCGCGGGAGAAGAAAGAGAAATCATCTCCTCCGTTTGCTTTTCGAGCGAATGGGAGTTCGCTTGTAGGCCCACGAACAAAGTAATCGCGATGGCCCCGATGGCGACGATGGCTAAAGATTGCGCCCACGAACGGAAGATTTCGCGGAAGAGCAATTTGCCTAAGACCGAGAAGAGCGATTTCTTTTTATACATGGTTTACCAAGTGATATCTTCCGGATTCAAAGGATTGGGGTTGACTTCGTTGGAAGCCACTTTGCCGTCTGCGATGCGAATGACGCGCTCCGCCATCAAGGCGATTTGGGCGTTATGGGTGACCATGATGACGGTCTTTTTGTAGCTTTTGGCTAAGCGATTGAGCAAGGCTAGGATTTCCGCGCCGGTTTTCGAGTCCAAAGCGCCGGTAGGTTCATCGGCGAGAAGAAGCTCGGGGTTTTTGGCGATGGCGCGGGCAATCGCGGTGCGTTGTTGCTCACCGCCAGAAAGTTGACTAGGGAAGTTGTGGAGACGTTTCCCTAAGCCCACCGATTCCATCGCTTCGACGGGTGGAATGGGATCTTTGCAAACGCTCGCGGCGAGTTCGACGTTTTCTAAGGCAGTCAAATTGGGGACCAGGTTGTAGAACTGGAACACGAAGCCAATGTCTTCGCGACGGAATGCGGTAAGCTCGCGTTCCTTGAATTTGGCGACGTCGCGCTCTCCGATAAAGTAAGAGCCAGAGCTGGCTACGTCCATGCCGCCTAAAATGTTGAGCAACGTGGATTTACCTGCTCCAGAAGGCCCGAGAATGACAACGAGCTCGCCTTCTTCCAAAGCGAAGCTGACGTCGTCCAAAGCGCGGACCTCGTTTTGCAAACCTTCGTTATAGATTTTGCAAAGATGTTCTACGATGATTTTTCCCATGCGTGTATTGTACCCGCGCCCACAAAAATATGGGATGGATTTCTTCGCGAAGACGTCGAGTTCTTTTACTCGACGAACGCGTTGGTTCCGCGCAAGTCGGTTTTACGCTTCAACGCACGTAACGTCGCCTCAAGTTCCAACCGACAGGTGACGTCTTCGGGAAAAGCGAAACGGTAGAAGGATAATGGGGGAGCGTTCAAGGCGGAAAAGATCGGTCCTAGCGCGCCAATCATGCTGACGGCGTCTAATGACGTAAGGTTAGGCAATAGATAGGCTAACCCCTCATCATAGTCGAAGAGCCCTTCGCCATATCCCGCTTCCGAAAGAGATGCCTTGGCTTTGTTATTGAAGTAGCGACGCTCCTCTTCCTTCGCTTCGGCTTGTATCAGCAAGATCAAACCCGTCTTTGAGGCACGCAACATCGCTTCAAACTCCTCGATGAAGGAAAGTGGGGTTTCCGCTTTGCTCTTTGCCTTGTTTAAGCGGATGAGCGCTCGGTCTTTATGGGGATGAAGGCAAAGGAAATGAAGCGTCTGACTCCCGAACACAGGTAACGCCTTCTTCACCCCCTCCTTCGAACACAGGGGGCAACGCGGGCAGGATGATAATGTTCCATACAGCGCCTTGTGGCAAAGCGTGCCGATGGATAAAGAGGGTATCTTTTGCCGCAGCGCTTCGGAAACATAGGTCAATCGATGCGTGGCCCAGTCGACTTCATAGGCATATTGCTTTTCGGAATCAAGCAAGCATTCTAGACGCGCAAAACCCGCATTCTTTTCTTGCTCTTGTTTTACGAAATAACCCTGATTTGCGAGGAAATCGCTGAGTTTTAGAAGCTTATCGATTTGTTCTGGCGATGGGGAAATCGGTCGATTTCGTAGGAAAATAACCGCGCCCCCTTCGAAAGGACGGACATAGAAGGAGAGGCTTGCTCCATGGCTCACGGGCAAGTCTTTCCCATCCATAACTAGGCCAATTTCCCCCTCTTTGGCGTAGGCAAGGAAGGCTTCGATGGGGACGGGTTTCCTCGTCAGGCCATCTTTTGCTTCGTAATAACCGTCCTGTGCCGCTTCGGCATAGGGGAAATAGCTGTCATTCGTAGAAGACCGTAGATAAAGCGTTGCTTGATGAAAACCTAGCGACAACGCTTCTTTTAATGACCGCTCGATCGTCTGAGGGGTCTGCGGCATTACCTCAGTCGTGGCGACGCCGAAGCGATCTTCTCCTTTCGCGGAGATCGCGGCGATGACGAGTTCCTCTTTCGGCGTCTCGGGATAAAAAGCGATACCGATTTCGCTTTGGGCGTGTTTGGCAAGAAGCTTCTTGGCTTTTGCCTCTAATTCCACGAAAACGAACATAGGCGAAAGGAAGAGAAGGAACCCGCCTTCCCATTCTCCGAGCAAACGTGGAGAAAAAGTTTCTTTCAAGGAAATGAGCACATCATTCTTCTCTTCTTTTGGGCAATGAATCGCGAGCAATGCCGAATGTGGGTAGCGGTGCAACGTCAATGCCTTCTCGAGTTCTTGTTTGAAGCGGTCTTCGTCCAAAGGCAAAGACGTTTCTTCTTCAGGGTCGTTGGGCAATGATTCGATCAGGTTGCCGGATAAGGCGGCTCTGTTCGCGGCTTTCTTCTCTTTCTTCCAAAGTTTGATGAATTGGAAGGAAAGAACCCCAACGATAGGCAAAAACGCCAGAAGCGGAAAAAGCCATGCCATCGACACGCCATTGCCCGTCGCTTCCTTCGCTCCGGAAGCGGCAGGGGAAACAAAGGAAAGAAAAGAGCCTAACGCATCGTTATGGCCAACGACTAAGCCAAGCAGTTCGGCATCGGAAAACGTTTCGCCTTCATAGGTGTAATTTATGCTTTCCACGTTATCTGCCATCGTGTGAAGGATATAACCGTTCGGACTTCGTTCTGGTTCGTGATCCAAACGATGGGTGTTGATGGAACGGATATGGTAATCGTAAAAAGAAACGATATCCCCAACATGCAGGGATCCTGGATCGACTTGCCGGACGATGACGCCGGTGCCAACGGGCAGGGAATCTTCTTTTTGGCCAACCATCGAATCAGTCGCGACATAAAGAAAACTATGGCCGTAAATGCGCGCAATCCCAAAGTTGCCATTCATGGTGACAAAAGCTTGGACAAGACAACTCGCCACAAACAAAGAAAAGGCGGCGAGCAAACCGGTTAAGCCAATCGATAAAGCTTTCTTCATGGTCGTTTCTCCTTTCGTTTGGCAATGCTCTCAAGGACGATGGCGTCTTTCTTTTCCAAGACCTTTTCGCCAACAAGAGGCTTTGCTTTCTTTTGTCGTTCAATCAGCCGTTCCATTCGCTTCCGCGTTCTCAAGGCTTCTTCAAGAGGAATGGCTTTTGGAACGATAGGGGTTAAATCCGGGAAGAAGGAGAAAAGAACTTTTCCATCATCAAAGCAGGTTTCTTCTAAGGAAAACAAAACTTCTGGATTCTCCTCGCTTTTAATGGAACCCTCACTGATCGGAGGACAAGAAATCGAGGACAACGCCTTCATCGCCTTGCCTAGGACCTCCGCCGTCTTTTCATCGATTGGAACCTCTTGCTCGTAATAACGGTAGTTCACGCCGAGTTCCGTCTTCCCTTCTAAGTAAGCGAAAAACTCAAGGCAAGCGTGATAATCCGGATTCTTGGTTAATAAGTTTGTAGGATGAATTGGCGAAAGGACTTCCCCATAAGGCGTCATGGCTTTGACAAAAGGCGAATTTAGCAACGTCAACGACCGCTCTCTTAACGAGGCCAGACGGACCATGTCGGCATCCTCGGATTCCTGTTGACGACGATAGTAAAGCTCACCTTCTTTTTCTTCTTTTTGATAAAGAACCAAGGACTCGGTCGTGGGGTTTTCCAAAGCCAAGGCAAAACGTTGCTCAATAAACGAAGACAAGCGAACGATCAAAGTCATCAAGAAGCGGTTCTCATAGGTGTCTTTCGCCTCGATGGAAAACAACGAAAGAATCTTCTCTGGCCTTACGGGGCAAAAGGATTCGCCAGCGTGCAAATACTGCGGATGGGTATTAAGGTGACGGATGGAGGCGCCATCGACGCGTTTGGCTTTGCCCGCCTCTACCAAGGCATGGTCGCCTTTGAGGTCTTGCTTGGCATTAGGCAGAACCCGTTCCAGCGTCTCGATGCCTTGCTCCAAACGCTCAAGCATCTCCGCCTCGATGGTCCGTTGTCTGAGTCGATGCAAAAATCGTTCCATATTTAGTTACTCCTCTTTTGCAGGAACTCGATGGACATCGGCAACGCGTCTTTTCCAAAAAGAGCCTCGATTTGCGACAATATCAATGGGATTTTCTCGATTTTTGAGGAACCCATTCCCTCAAATTTCCGCAGAACTTTGCTGACCAAAAGGCTATCGATGGCCTCGGTTTCGCTGCCACCGCAGGCTTGATATACGGGCAAGAAACGTTGCATCTGCGCGCGAATGCGGTTGCCCACGACAAGGCCAATTTCTTTTTCCAGATAAGCGAATAGGCTTTCCAGTTTGGCCATGCAATCCTCCTGAAGCGGTCGTTCTTCTCGAGCTTGGCTAAACAAATCCATCATTTTGGCGTGAGAGACGTAAATCGGATGCTTTGCCTCCGCTTCGAAGGTTTGCCGCTGCGGAGAGAAAGGCAAACTCATCGCGCGGTCATAGACTTTGTCGGTGATGGCGAAGGTGGATTCGTCATGGTTTGCCGTGCCGATGAAATACACGTTCTTGCCTAAGGGCAGACTCCCGTCATGAAACTTCTTGGGGTCGCCGGATTCGACCTTGCCAATTAATGGAATGACGCGCTTATCTTCTTCGGGGAGCTCCAAAACGGATAGGAATTCCGCGAAATAGTATTCGATGCGGGAGAGGTTGACTTCGTCGAGGACGATGAAATGGATGCCATTTTCATATAAGGCGTGATAAAGGGATTCCAGAAACGGCGTGTGATGGTATTCGTGGTTGAAGTCATTGTAGTAGCCGAGCAGTTCGGTTTTCTCTCGCCAAGAAGGCTCGACGGGAACGACGTCGGCCTTGCCTCCGATGAAATCCGCGAAACGGCAGGGCAACGAGGTTTTGCCTGTGCCCGACACGCCTTCAAGCAAAAGCAACTTCGTGCTGGCTAAGGCGGAAACGAAGCATCGGATCAAACCAATCTCGTAATACAAACCCCAGTCATGCGCGCAGTACTCGCGGAAATCGTTGCAGATTTTCTCTAACGAAAGGTTCTCTTCCTCAATTAATGGCAAAGGCGGATTCAAGGCGAATAGATCATCGAGGGCGCATAACTTCGGGAAGCGCGTCGCAGGCGTGACTTCTTGCGAGGCTCCCTTTGCCATCGCGCTTACCGTCACCGCCTTCTTGGAATAGGGGAGTCTTTGAATCAAATAGGTGACGAATAGACCAAGGCTTAGCAACAAGCCAACGAGCAGCAGCAAACTGAACCCATAAAGCGTCCAGCCAAAAGGGCCAAAACCCGTCGCATAGGTCTCAAAGGTGTTTTGGTAAATGCGGAAATGCGACATGAAATCCGATTCCCCGGCGAAAAAGGTGGCGACGTTGTCGCCGATGGCGCGCATTAACGCGGAGAGAAAAGCAAAATACGTGGTGTTCATAAGTTCCTCCTATCGTGGGGTGAAATGGGCGAGTAATCCAAGGTCAAGGCGAAAGCCCTCTCCTTTGACCTGATCCGTAAGATGAGGATCCCATCCTTCGGCGAACAAGGTGAAAACCAAAGGGGTAGGGGTTTTGGCGGACAAACGCAATAACGGCGTCTTCTTTATTCCTTCTTCATATTGGTACGCGCGAAAGGGAATCGCCTTCTCGTATCGAGGGGTATAGGAAGAAGGATCTAGCACATAGACACCGGGTTTGTGGGGCGAAGCGACATCGCCCTCTCCCTTGAGATAACGAGGTTCCCCTTCGTAATCCCCATAGAGGATCTCTTTGTCGTGATCGGTGTCGTAATAGCCATCTTGCGGATCGATGTCCAAAGGCCCTGCATAGGCAACGGGGCCAATATCTTCGGCGAAATGGAACAAATAGAAGGCGTCGCCATCATAGATGGATAGTCGTAACGCCTTCTCTAGGGGAGAACCCGCCTTTTCCATCTTCAAGGAAGAGAAAGAATCGAAATATAGATCGGCCTCTTCGTCGCTATAGCAATAAAGGCGAAACTGAAGGTACGAGCCTTCATCGGCTTTATCTCCCCGCAAGGTAAAGAGTTCAGGCACGTCTTTTCCTTGCCAACGGTACGCCATCATCGCCGAGACATCGCCAAGTTCTCGCTTCTGATAAAACGCGGGCGCCAGACGTTCGATATCGTCGGGACCAAGATGGTCGTCATAGACGATGCCATCTCCCTTATCGACGCCAAGGCGAAGCGAGGAAGAGGCAAGATATACTTTCGTCTCTCCCGCGGTAAGAAAACTTTTCGCCGTATACCAGGCATACGTCGCCGATAGCCCCGTCATCGCGCCGACAAGAGCGAAAGAAAGCGCGCAAACCAAAGTCTTCTTACGCATAGTCTTCTCCAAAATAAGCGGTTAGGCCGAGACTTGCCCCAACGGGCGCTTCGCGAATGCAATCGGGGTCATAACCTTCGAAATAGACAAGCAAGCTAAACCGCATCATTTCTTTGGGGCCCAAGGACAACGGCATGTTGACGATGGAATCCAGCGAGGAGCGGAAATTCTCGCAATACCCCTCTGTTCCATCATGGAAGATGGGTTTTCGTAGGGTCGTATCCCCTTCTTGGTAACGTTCATATTCGGAGATGCATTCGCGGTTATCGTTCTCTCCGCCCACGAACGTGCCTTCGCCTAAGGAATTCGGCGCGGCGAAGAAGGTGTGGAAGTGGTCGCCTTTTCCTACCACGTTGGCGTACACCACCAAGCGGAGGTAGGAATAGGGGTGGGTGGCCCCATTGCTTGGCGAGGCCACGTCATGCAAACCGATGTGAAAGGAAAAGGACTCGTCGCCATCGGGGGAGAGGTTCTCTAAATAGAACGTGAAGACCAACGCGTATTGGCTTTCCGTCGCCTCATCGGCGTAGACCTTGGTTCCGGAGAGATCTTCCTCACGCAACGACGAGTAGAACTCCAGCGCCTTTTTCGCTTGGGTGGGCTTGGCGTTATTAAGCCCAGCGGCGACTAGGCGGCGCAAGGGGTCCGCGTTCTCATTCTCGGAGGAAAAGGGTTTTTCGCGTAAGACCAAGTGGTGGTCTTTCGGAGCAAGGTCCAACTTGGCGACGATGCCTCCGTCTTGGACCATGGAAGCGCAGAGCAGCTGCGTCACCAGGCCCACGAAGGACGTCATGCCGATGGCGAAGGAAAGCGTGCGCAGACGCTTGGCTTTATATAAAGTCGTTGCGCCTTCTTCGAGAAGACGACGTGATTTCATGTTTCGACTCCCTAGACGGGGACGAGCCCGTCTTGAAGCGCTTGGGAAAACATCGTGCCATAACGACGCTTCTTATTCACTTCATGCCCAGAGACGCAAGGGGAGCCCAGACGGGGAACCTTGAGTCGCGCAAGCCCTAGGGAGGACCGCTAGGCATATTTTAATGGAGCAAAATGTGTATCTCAATAGGTCCAGGGAGGGAATTTTCGACCCCATAAAAAGAGCAAAAAACATCGATGGCATCGAAAGAAAAACGAGTCCTCCGGAAAGGCTTCTGGAAAACTCGTTTCGAAAATGGGTTTTAGGCGGTCATGCTGAAGGTGACGTTAAGGTCGACTTGGCCACCGCGGCATTGATCCTGCTCATCGCTGATCGAGCCGTCGAACCAGAACGCGATGCGATAGTAATTGGTCGTCGCTTCCCGGATGTCGGTCAAGGGGTAGACGTCGTCGCGGAAGGAATATTGCCCTTCGGTGTAACTACCCGACACGACCTGTTCTTGCTGCGGGTCAAAAGTGCGATAGCTTAACGGGTCGGTCTCCTCGCTATAAAGGAAGGCGTGGCGTACCGCGTTTTCGGAAATCGTGGAGAAGGTGTTGTCGGTGCATTGCAAGGCGCAGAAACGCATGTTCTTCGCGGTTTCCTTATCGGCGTTATTGGTATTGTCGTGAGGACGCCAGAAGGG
>JBGUWA010000159.1:0-1888 GCA_045220635.1 Candidatus Alloenteromonas sp.
GTTTTGACGCGGCAAAACACATCGAGACCCCTTATGACGGAAGCTATGCTTCTTCCTTCTGGCCCCACGTCGTCAATGGCGCGAAACGTTACGCCGCCAAAAACGGCTACCCCGTTCCTTATTGCTATGGCGAAATCCTGGCTGCGGGAGATGGCGGTCGCAGCATCAACTGGTACGCCCCATACATGTCGGTTACCGAAGCGACCAATGATTATGATTTGCGCGATGCCGTCAATGGCGCCGGTACGGGCAAAGTCCTCGCGGCTTGCAATTACTATGCGGGTTTGGATGCGGGCGCAAGGCAATACGTCCTTTGGGCCGAAACGCACGATAGTTTCCAAGCTGGCGGCACTTCCTACCTAAGCAAAGAGCAAATCAACAAGGTTTACGCCATCCAAGCTTCCCGCGCTTACGCCAACGCCCTCTACATGGCACGTCCAGGTGAAAGCACGAATATCGGCTCGGTCGGGCTCGATTGGTGGAAGAGCAGCGTTCCTACCGCGGTCAACAAACTCCACAGTCGCTTTGCGGCAGGCACCGAATATCTGTCCGTGAATGACGGCACGTTCGTCAACGTCCGTACCGCCAACGGCGAAACCGGCGCGGTCATCGTCAACATCAACCATGCTGGCGCTTCTTATGGCGTGAGCCTTCCTGGCATGTATAACGGCACCTATGTCGACCTCATCACCCATAATGAATACACTGTGACCGATGGCTATGTGAGTAACCTCGGTTTCACCGATGGCGTCTGCGTTTTGTCGCCAAAGACTGGTCTTCCTTCCTATTATTTGGTCGGCAACCAGATCTTCGTTGGCGAAGGGACTCCTTGGTCTACCGCTTCGGGCATCAAGCTCACTCGCAGTGGCGACAACCTTGCCGAAATCCATGATCATCACTTCGACGAAGGCGCCGAAGTCAAGATCCTCAAGCAACAAGAAGGCGCGGATGACGTGTGGTATGACGTCACGCTCGGCCAAGCCTACGATTATTGCTCCAAAGTCGGTACCAACCTCCGCTTCGACAAGAGCGGAACCTACAGCATCTTCCTCAATAGCTCCGCCGTCTATTACGTGACGGGAACTCCTGACGAGCAGGGTGGCGGTGGCCAAAGCAGCAGCGAAGCCAGCAGTTCCGCCCAAAGCAGCGCTACCCCAAGCAGTAGCAGCAGCCAGAGTTCGCAGGCGCAGCAAAGCTACACCGTGACCTTCGCGGTAACCCGGGACGTTGGCAACGGTAATGCCGTCTACATGTTGGGTGACTTCACCAGTCCGACTTGGACCCTTTCCGCCTCGCCGCGAGGCGAATGGACCACCGGCAACGTTTGGAAGGTTTCTCTGACAAAACCCGCCGGCACGACAATCGCCTTCAAATTCGTATGCGCGGCCTACAATAACCCCAGCGGAATCACTTTTTGGGAATCCGATCCAAACCATACCTATACGTTTACGTCGAACACCGAAGTTACCGTGAACTGGCAATAACGGAAAGGTAATCATCCAATGCCCCGAGGCATAAGCTTCGGGGCTTTTTACCGAACAAATTGTTCATTTGAGGATGCAATTTCCTACGCGTGGGCGTATATTGGTGCGCGGAACATGTATTACATCAGTTTTGAAATCTGCGCCTTCCTCCTGTCCTTGTTCTGCTTTGCCTATTGCCTCTTGGCGAAACATCGGCAATACGTGCCGCCTCGGGGAATAAGGAACAAACTCAACAACCAGCATTTCCTTTTCTTGGTGATGCTTTTGTCGAACATGTTGTCGTCGGTTTCTTCGGTCACGGGCGTCTTTTTGACTTCGGTGAACGCGGAAGGGATCGCGTTCTGGCAATACTTCTTCCATGCCTTGTATTTCATTTTCCACACGACCCTTTCGGTCGCTTTCGG
>JBGUWA010000160.1:0-3433 GCA_045220635.1 Candidatus Alloenteromonas sp.
GATGGCCTCGGCGACTTTTTTCGTGTTTCCGCCACGAGATTGATAAACAACGGCAATATCCATAGGGTTCCCCTTTGGAAACAATATACCACAAACGCCATCGCAACGCCTGCGGAAACGAAGTGTCTTTTATCGCTCACGCACGCATGTATATAAAGGTAGGTTTGGAAATCTCTTCTGCCTGTAGGCTTTGAAAAAATGCCAGTCTATAATCGCAATGTATGTGGAATGGTTCCTATTCGTTTTTCGATTGGAAGGGCGACATCGTCGGTTACTCTGGCCAAGACTACGACGGCGCTGGCCGATACATTTACTTATTCGGTTCCATCCTTTTGTTGGTTGTTTTGCTCGTTCTTCTCCGCAAGACCAAGCGAGAGCATATTCGTCGGTATCTGCAAATCGTTGGCATCTTCATGATTGCCCTATGTTTGGCCAAGACCATTTGGGAGTCCTATTTCGATATCACGAAAGGTCCAGATCACGCCTTCAATGTTGGGCTTCTTCCTTTTGATACATGTTCGATTATCATGCTTGCCGCCCCGCTTGCCGGCTTTGGCAAAGGCAAGATTGAAAAACTTGGGGCGTGTTGGCTTGCCTGCGGCGGCATTCTTGGCGGAACGTCCAACATCCTATTCCTGCAGGCCTTGCATTATTACCCCTTCTGGACCTTCGGCGCCTTCTATTCCATGATTTGGCATTTCCTCATGGTCTTCACCGGCTTATGGCTTTTGGTCACGAACTATGTCGAGGCCAATTTCAAGACGGTGCTTTACGCTTTCGTCCTTCATATGGCCTACTCGGTCATCGTGATTCCGTTTGCCTACGCCTTTGACATGGACTTCATGCTGTATCTGCGGGCTGGCGGAGCGCCTTTGATTGAAATCCTCGGCGAGAAGCTTTACCAAGCCCATCTCCCCTTCTTGACCACCCTCTTGATGATTGGGGTCTATTTCGGCTGCTTCGCCGCCATCATCTACGCGACCAAAGGCATCAAAGCCTTGATTGGCTTAATCTCAAGAAAACATAGTAAATCCGAGGCATAATCCTCGCAAAACCGCGTTCCTTTTCAAAATGAAAGCCGTAGCCACTTCCACAACAGCTACGGCGTTTTCATAATCTTTCTTCAATTAGTTCAAGGTCTTCAAACCTAGCCGACTCAACGCCTCATTCACGTCATCCACATCGTAAATGCCGTGTTCCAAACAATAGTAGACGACGAGGTCCTCTTTGCTGGAGGGAGACAAACATAGACCCGCTTTTTCAAGAAGCATCATGGCTTCTAGAGGGGGGAGGGAAAGGGCTAAGCAAAGGCGGATGGCCGTGGAACGGGAAGGCTGATAGTCGTCGTTGGACCGCAGCTTTGAGAAAACGCGCCGATCGACTTTCGCCGCCTTATAAACCTCCACGTCGGTAAGGCAACGGCTATCGATCAGGCGAAGCAAGGTCTGCGAAAAGGTGAGCTCCTCGGATTCCTCGATATAGACGAGAATGTCTTGCTCGGCATTGGCGGCGATTCGCTGGCGCGGAGGGGACAACCGGAAAATAGAGCCTCTCCCCTCGAGAAAGGACAACAAATCCGCGAACCGTTCCTGGGTCCAAACCATCGTTTCCCTTTCGGAATCTCTTCCTTAGCGAAGAGAGAATTCGTACTGGATGAAGTCGCCGGTCCAGCTTTCGCTCTTCCACCAACCTTTTCCCTGTTCGTCAAGGTTCACCATGTCGACGTAGCCAAAGGATAATCGGCGTTCCTCGGCGTTTACGGAAATCCAGCCTAGGTCGTAACCCGAATCGGGGCCAACGTAAGCGTTTTTGGTGAAAGGGTAGACCTTGGGAAGGTCGTAACGACCGGTCACGAAGGGTACTTCGGCGATCGTTTCACCGGTTTCGCCTCCGTTTTTATATGAGGCCTTGATTACCAATGTCTGTGCCATCGTTTTATTCCAATTCAATGCGATAGAAATGACCGCCATCGAAGCTCATTGGACGATATTCATACGGTTCGCCCAGTTTGATTTCGACCGTTCCGGATTTCTCGGAAAGGAACAAAACCAAGGAGTCTTCGCGAATCTCTTCGATGCGAAATACGTGACGGGTAGGCCCGACCGGCGGAAGCGCGCCGACTTTGAGGTCCTCAAAAACGACGTTGGCGGCTTCGGATTCGGAGCGTTCGCCGGTACGACGATTCACGCCCCAACTAAAATCGACAATGTGAAGTTTCATATTCACACCTCCCTAATCAATCAAAACGGGCAGAAGGATTCATGAGCTGAGGATCCGACCAAACGATATCCCGCTTCAAGAAGGCTTCGGCCATATAACTCCAAAGCATTTGGACGACTTTGGCGCCTGGTTCGGACAAATACCTCGCCGTCGCTTCTTCCATGACCTCATCGTAGACGGCCTGGAACTTTTCCGTCGTCTCAACGGGGTCGTGCTTCAAGCTAGCGCGACTTGCGTAATTCAAAACCAGATCGGCGAATTCGCCATAACGGGCCTTGATTTCCTCTTCGCTTGGGAAGGCGAACTCTGGAAGTTGCATCGCGCAGGCATAACCATCGCGAGCCAAAGCCGCCGCTTGTTTCGTCTTTCCCGCGCTTAGCAGGATTTCCGCGCCAGACAAAGCGACATCGCACGCTGAAGCGTAATCCAAAACGACCTTATACCACGCGGACAAATCGTTATAGATATTCGCCGGCACTTCCCTTTCCTTGATCAAGGCACGAAGGCGAGTTGCGCAAGGGCGTGCCCGCCACGGGTAGTTGCCGCGGCGATATCCCAAAATCACGATGTAAAGCAGAACGGTTTCTTCGTCCGGTTTCAACGCCACTTTCTCGCGGAGCTTCAAAAGGATGTCCACCACTTTATCCGCCTCGTGGCAATAAGGGTCATTTACGGCGTCAAGGCAATATGGAAGCAATTCGCGGAGGGCTTCGACGCTTGGCTCGAAAATCTGCGCCTCCAGTAGAGTATTGCCAGTACGGAAATACTGTTCGAGTAGTTCGCCTAAGGCGATAACCTTCTCGTCATGGTTGCCTTTTGCCCGTTCCGTCTCCACCCGTTCGTAAAGACCCCATGGGCCTAAATAGCTTGGAAACTGCGGCAAATCTGGCCTATTTTTCGAAATTTGGCCGCGAATTTGAAGCAAGAGATCTTGTATCATCGTTAGGCCTCAACTTCCACGAATTCCACCCTGGAGAACTTCTTTTTCGCAAGGTCTTCCTCGGGAATGAGGAACACCCAATAACCTTCGGTCATGCCAAAGTCGCCAAAGCGGAACGGACGCTCCTCGCCTTCGGGCAAGGAAAGGGCATCGATCTGAAGCAAGGTGACCTTGCCATCGATTTCGACATCGGTTTCTAAGTCCAGGTTAGGATCGATATCGCCGAAAAGGAATGAACCGCCTTTCTCATCGAAGACCATCTGCAGACAGGTG
>JBGUWA010000161.1:0-6786 GCA_045220635.1 Candidatus Alloenteromonas sp.
TTATTGCCTCGTCTTTGCCGTTATTTGTCCCGTTTTGCCGCGCGATACTCGGTCTTTGCTCGCCCCTGAGATTCTTAAGGCTTTTGAAGGAAAGAAAGGATCTCTTCGAATAACGATGCGTCGAGTTCGCTGGTCTTCTCTTTGTCGACGGTGGACAAAAACGCCTCTTCTTCGCCGGGTTTGACCTGCTTTAGCCTTGGCTCCACGTCGTTTCGATAATAATCGCGGGCGGCGCGAGAAAACCATGGGGTCAAATGGGTGTCGTCGGTCAAATGGATCGTCGCGTTGGTGTCTTTCATCGCCTTTGCGATCGATACGTTATAAAACACCGTGCCATCGGAAGTGCCGTGGACGAAAAAGCATTTCTCGCTTTGGGATTTGAGTTTATCGGAGGCTTTTTCAAAGGCTTCGCTGCCTTGCGACATCACGACCCCTAACGCGAAAGTAGGCACGGTGATATAGGACACGTTGGCGGAGCGCCTCCCCGCCATCGCGACCATCTCATCGTAAGGAGAATCGTAACCGGAAAAGGCGACGAGTTTATCCGCGGGCACGCCGTCGGCAAAGGCTTTGGCCACCCCATGGGCGCCCCAGGAGTATCCGGAGAGGATGAGCTTGCCTTGGATGAGACCCGAACGTTGGAGGTATTGATAGGCCGCTTTGACGTCGTGGGCGCTTTGGGAGAGGGAGCGCATGTCGTTTCCTTCCGATTCGCCCGAGGCGGTAAGGTCCACCATGAAGACGCGATAGGAATGCTCAAGGTAATAATTGGCGATCGCGGATTCGTGCGCGTCGCTCATCAAGTTCATGCCATGGGCGTGCAAAATCGTGCCGTTCCCGAAGTCTTTCCCATAGAGGTACCCGGTGAGTTTATTGCCATCCGATTCAAAATGATGAACTTCGCGAACGTTCATTGAATCGTAATCTTTTCGTTGCTTATATATTTTGAAAGATATTTTGTCTAGTGATGCGGTTTTCTCGCCTTGGCCACCGAAAATCGCTTTGGGAACGAGGACCCCGGCCAGGGTTCCGCCGATGAAGTAAAGACCCACGAACGTCAGGACGCTGATGAGGATGATCTTCTTGGCTTTCCCTTTTCTTTTTTCTGCCATTGCCATAAGGATACACCCCTTCGCCACGGGACCGTTATGAGGTTTTCGTGACGAAGTAACAGGCGGAGGGTTATAGTCCCCTTATTAAGGGTGCTATAATTCTCTCACGATGGACTTCCTGCCTTTACACGTCTATACCGGTTATAGCTTCCTCAAAAGCGGGATGAGTTTGCCTTCTTTCGTTTCTTTGGCGAAGAAACGGGGGCAACGTTTTTGCTGCATCAGCGATTTCGAGTCGATGACGGGATTTCCCGAATTGACCCGCTTATGCCAAAGTTTGGGTTTGACGCCGGTCTATGCGATGGATTGCAAGGCGGAACGCCTGCACCTTACTTGCTACGTTTGCGCGGAGGAGGGTTACCTGAATCTCATCAAGATCGGTCTGCTCGCCAGTAGAGGCGACCTCACCCTCGAGGACATCAAAACCCATCAAAAAGGGTTAAGATTCGTCCTCGACTGCGCCTCCCCCGTCGTTCGCGATCATCTCGAAGATGGGACTCTTGCGGAGTTTCTTGCCCCAATCAATAAATCGTTCCCTTTGGCCTTAGGATTGCCCTATTTGCCGCAAAACCCGAAATTCATGGAGGATTTGCGAGGTTTTTTGGCCAAATATCCTTATCCTAGCCTTGCTTTCCCCCACATCCGCTACGCAAAAAAAGAAGACGCCATCGCCTTGTCGATCGTCGAAGCGATCGCAAACGACGCAAGTCTCGAAGAAAAGAAGCTCGATGGCGACCAGTATTATCTTGAAGACGAGACCCTGGCCACTTATTACACGGAAGCGGAATTGAAGGCCACGCTGGACTTCGTGGAAGGCAGCACCTTCACCTTTGGCCAAAAGCGCGGCGCCCTGCCTGAATTCCCCAGCGTCGACGGGCGTCATTCCATCGAACGGCTTCGCCTGGACGCTTATGCGGGCTTAGCCCAAAAACGCCCCGTCCATACCCCCGAATACGAAGAACGCCTCGACTATGAGCTCGGCGTCATCGCCCGCATGGGGTACGCCGACTACTTCCTTATCGTCGCCGATTACGTGCGCTTTGCCAAAACCCATGGCATCTCAGTCGGCCCTGGCCGTGGATCGGGCGCCGGTTCTTTGGTTTCCTATTGCCTGGACATCGTGACGGTCGACCCGATCAAGCACGGTTTGCTCTTTGAGCGATTCCTGAACCCCGAACGACAATCGATGCCGGATATCGACGTCGACTTCGCCGATTATCGTCGCGACGAAGTTGCGCTTTATCTGCAGGAAAAGTATGGCCACTCCCGCGTTGCCCACATCGTCACCATGCAAACCCTTGGCGCCAAAGCCTCCATCCGCGACATCGGGCGCGTCTTTGGCTATGAGCCGCGCCACATCGACATGCTCGCCAAAGCCATCGGCAACAATTTGGACTCGTTACGGGAGAACTACAAACGCAACAAGACCTTCCGCGACCTCGTCGATTCCGACCCCTACTACTTAGAAATCGTCTCCCTTGCCGCCAAAATCGAAGGTCTGCCCCGCCAAGCCGGGTTACATGCCGCGGGCATCGTCTTAAGCCAAAAGCCACTAGAAGACGTCGTTCCCGTCGTCGATAACCAAGGGATTGGCTATGTGGCCCAATACGAAATGAGCTACCTCGAAGAACAAGGCGTCCTGAAAATGGACTTGCTTGGCCTTCGTAACCTGACTCTCGTCGACCATTGCTTGGATTTGATCGCCAAAACTAAGGGCGAGCAAATCCCTTACGAAGAGATTCCCTATAAAGATCCTGAGGCGATTCGTCTTATCGCTTCAGGAAAAACGATGGGCTTGTTCCAACTCGAGTCCGGCGGCATGGGGCGCGCGATCGCACAGGTTTCCCCCACGACTTTCTCCGATGTCGTCGCGATCATTGCCCTTTATCGTCCGGGGCCGATGGCGCAGATCCCCCACTTCGCCGCCCGCAAAGCGGGAAGAGAACCCATCACCTATCCTTCCCCGCTTGTGGAGCAATACCTCAAAGAAACCTACGGCATCATCGTCTACCAGGAACAAATCATGCAAATCGTGCGCGCCTTGGCAGGGTATAGCTATGCCCAAGCCGACGTTTTCCGTCGCGCGGTCAGCAAGAAAGACAGCGAGAAGCTTGCCTCTCTCCGCGAAGGGTTCCTTAAGGGTTGCCAAACGAAGGGCGTTCCAAACAGCACCGCCGAAATGGTGTGGAATCTCATCTTCCAATTCGCCGACTATGGCTTTAACAAATCCCACGCCGTCGCCTATGGCAAACTCGCGTGTCAGATGGCTTATCTTAAATGTCACTATCCCAGCGAATTCTATTGCGCCATCCTCGATGGCACGACCTCAAGCGACCCAAAATTCCTTCCCTTGGTCCACGAAATCAAGTCGAGCAAAATCCGTTTCGCCTTGCCAAGCATCAACGCCGCGTCCACCCGCTTCGTTCCCGATGGGGATGCCATTCGTTTCCCCCTTACCGCGATCAAGGGATTGCAGGGAAACCTCGCCATCCGCATCGTCGAGGAACGCGAGCTTTCCGGACCGTACAAAGACTTCTTCGATTTCACGATGCGTAACCGCAGGAACGGCCTGACCCTTGCCCCGTTAATCCGCCTGATCGACGCAGGGTGCATGGATGAATTTGGCATCAACCGCGCTTCGCTTCGCCTTGGGGCAGAACTTGCGCTTACCTATGCCGAGACCTTCTCGGGAGCGTCGGGAAACGAAGCGTTGCTTGAGCTTAACTTCCCTCGTCCTGAATTGCCTTCGGTGGAGCCGACTTACGCCGATGATTTGCTGAAAGAACGCGAGCTTCTCGGCGTCATGGTTTCGGGTTCTCCGCTTAAGGAAAAAGAAGAAACCATCAGACAGCTTGGGCTTTTCCGCCTGAAAGACTTGCTCGAAAAAGGACTCGAAGGCACTTATGCCGCGGTCGTCCAAGGCGTCAAAAGCATCGTCACCAAGAAAGGCTCCCGCATGGCCTTCCTTAGCCTTTATGACGAAGAGGCCATCGTCGAAGTCACCCTCTTCGCCGAAGTTTATGACCAAGCCTTCCCCTTGTTGAAGGAGGGCGCCTTAGTGCAGGTTCGAGTGCGGAAAAACTACAAACGCGACGGCTTTACGGCCCTTTCCGTCGAAGCCTTATAAAGGAGAACAACCATGGCAGACAAACTCATCGTCATTGACGGCAATTCCTTGCTCTTCCGGGCGTTCTATGCGACTTATTACGGCGACCCCACGTCCATCATGAGAACGAAGGACGGCACGCCGACCAACGCCATTTTCGCTTTCGCCAACATGCTTTCGAAGATCTTGCAAGGCATGCAGGAAGGCGATTCGATCTTCGTCGGTTTCGACGCGGATTCCCATACGTTCCGCAAGCAGGAATTCGATGCCTATAAAGCCAACCGCAAACCCGCGCCGGAAGAATTGATTCCGCAATTCCCGATGTCGCGCGAGCTTTTGGATGCCCTCAACATCGTCCATTACGAGGAGCAAGGCATCGAGGCCGACGACATCTGCGGCACCATCGCCAAAAAAGCCGGCGCCGTAGGCTATGAAGTCGAAGTCTATACTTCCGACAAAGACTACCTGCAACTTATTGACGATAACATCACCGTGAAGCTCATCCGTAAGGGCCTAAGCGAGATCGATCCGCTCACGCCGAGCTCCATGCAAGAGCAATTTGGGTTCGCGCCGTTACAAATCATTGACTACAAAGGCCTACGTGGCGACGCAAGCGACAACCTTCCCGGCATTCCGGGGATCGGTGAGAAAACCGCGGTCAAGCTGCTCAACGAATACGGCAGTTTCGACGCGATCGTCGAGGCCGCCAAAGAAGGAAAGATCAAAGGCAAGATGGGTCAAAACATCGTCGAAGGCGAAGAACTTGGACGTACTTGCTACCGCCTAGCCACCATCTTGACCGATGCCGCGCTTCCTTTTGACGTCGCTTCCCTTCGTTATGGCGGTTATGGCTTCGAGGAAGTCAACGCCTTCTGCCAAAAATACGAGCTCAAGCAATTCTTGGGCCGTTTGCCTACGCGCCTTAAAGCGGGCGAAGACACTTCCATGCCCGAACCCTTGGTCGTGGAGAAACTCCCGACGCTTCAAGGGAACGCGATTGGCTTGTCGCTCGACATGGATTCTCACCTCTATCATAGCGAGCCTATCCTTGGCGTCTCGATCAGCGATGGCAGCCACATCTACTATTTGGCGGCGGAGAACCTAAGCCAAGACGAGTACGCGAAATCGGTTTTGGAAAACCCCGACATCGAGAAATGCGTCTATGACGGAAAAGCCATCATCGTCGCGTTGCAGCGTTTAGGAATTAACGTCCGCGGCATTGGCTTCGACGTGCTTCTCGCCGCGTATCTGCTCGATTCCTCTCTATCCGATTCACCAGAACTCATTTATTCTTCCTTCGGCGTGGACGTTTCCACGAAAGAAGAAACGTCGCTCGACCTCTTTTCTACGCAAAACCGGCCGGGATTTGCAGGGAAAATGGCCTTTTACGCCTTAAAACTTAAGAATAAAGCCACCGCTTCCTTAAAGGACGTGGAAGCAGAGAAACTCTTCTATGAAGTCGAACTTCCGCTTTCCTTTGTCTTGGCCCAGATGGAAATCGAGGGATTCCCCTTGGATAAGGGAGAGCTTTTGGCCATTGGGGAAGACTTCCGCGCGAAACGGGATGAACTCGAAAAAGAAATCCATGAGATGGCGGGGTATCGCTTCAACATCGGCTCGCCGAAACAAGTGGGCGAACTCTTGTTCCAGAAGCTCTTGCTCGCGGATGGAAAAATGCCCGGCACTTCGGTTGAGGTACTTCGTAGCATCGCCCATAAGCATCCGATCGTCGGCAAGATCTTGGAATGGCGCAAGTATGCCAAACTCGTCTCCACCTACATCGATGGCTTGACGCCTCACATCAACGAGGATGGCAAGATCCACACCTACTTCAACCAAGCCCAAACCACGACGGGGCGCCTATCTTCCTCCAACCCGAATTTACAAAACATTTCGGCTCGCGATGAGGAATCCAAGCAAATCCGTAAGGCTTTCTATTACCCCGACCAGAATCTTTCCATCGTCTCTTTCGACTATGGTCAGATAGAGCTTCGCATCTTGGCGGCGTTATCGAATTGCCAGGCATACATCGACATTTTCGCTTCCGACCGCGACGTTCATAGCGAGACCGCCAGACGCATCTTTGGCATCCCCGACGGCGAAGAAGTCAGCCATTTGCAACGCCGCCGCGCCAAAGCGGTTAACTTCGCGATCATCTATGGGGTTACCCCGTTCGGCTTGGCCGATCAAATCGATGGCACCCCGGGAGAAGCGGTCGAGCTCATCCAATCGTTCAAGCACCACTACCCCGAAGTCGACGCCTATTTGCAAAACGTGTTGCGTGAGGTCGAGCAAAAGGGTTACGTGAAGACGATGTTCGGACGTCGTCGTTACCTTAGGGAAATCACCGACCCCAATTACGCCAAACGCGAAGCCGCGCGTCGCGCTGCCTTAAATGCCCCGGTGCAGGGTTCGGCCGCCGACTTGATCAAGATCGCCATGCTCCGCGTCGACGAATTCCTCAAGAAGGGCAGATACAAAACGAAGATGGTTCTTCAGATTCATGACGAACTTCTCTTCGCGATGCCTGAAGAGGAAAAAGAAGCGTTGATCCCTGAGATTGAGCGA
>JBGUWA010000162.1:0-11727 GCA_045220635.1 Candidatus Alloenteromonas sp.
GATGGTGTCCTTGGTCATGATCTATGCATTCTTGTTCTCGGAGAACGAAAAGACGTTATTCTCCACCAGCAAGGAACTTGGCTTAGCCACGAATATCCAAAGGCACATGTTGCCCAGCATCTTCCCCGCCTTCCCCGAGAAAAAAGAGTTTAATGTCTATGCATTGATGAATCCCGCCAAGGAAGTCGGCGGCGACTTCTATGACTTCTTCCTAATCGACGAAACCCACCTTTGCCTCGTCATGGCGGACGTTTCCGACAAAGGGGTCCCTGCCGCGCTATTCATGATGGCCAGCAAAATCATGGTCCAGAACTACGCCTTGATGGGTTATTCCCCGAAAGAAGTCCTCACTCGCGTCAATCGCCAAATTTGTTCCAATAACCAAGACGAAATGTTCGTCACCGTTTGGCTTGGCGTTCTCGACCTTAAAACTGGCATCATGACCGCCGCCAACGCCGGACATGAACGTCCCATTATCAAGAAGCCCGATGGCCATTTCGAGGTCCTAAAGGATAAGCATGGCTTCGTCGTTGGCTGGATGGAAGAAAGCGTCTATTCCGAATATCAGATTCAACTTGAAAAAGGCTCTAAGCTCTTCGTTTATACCGATGGCGTCCCCGAAGCCAGAAACGCCAGCGAGCAATTCGGCATGAAACGCACCGTGGAATCCTTGATCAAGAACGAAGACATCCCCGTTGAGCAAATCTGCGAAAACCTCTTGAAGGACATCTACTCCTTCATGGGAAACACGCCGCAATTCGACGACATCACCATGCTTTGCTTGGAATATAACGGTTATGAGCAGGAAGGCAATGGCGTGCAGCTTCCCGCCGACCGCACCAAAATCGCGGAAGGCATTAATCCGATCATCGCTTTCTTAAAGCAACAAGGCGCCGAACATAAACTCATCTACAAGATGGAACTCGCGTTAGAGGAAATCTTGGCAAACGTGGCCTCCTACGCCTATAAAGAAGGCGCGGGCGAAATTCGCATCCAATATAAATTATTGGAATCGCCGCGAGCAATCGAAATCACCGTCATCGACGAAGGCGTTGCCTTCAATCCATTGGAGGCCGAAGAGCCCGATACCACCACCCCTTCCGAGCTGCGAAAGATTGGGGGATTGGGCATATTTATCACCAAAAAGACGATGGATGAGATGAAATACGATAGAAGGAACAACCAAAATGTCCTTATAATGAAGAAGCTTTTCTAGAAGGAGAAGATGAACGATGAATATCAAATCCAAAAAAGAAGACAAGAAGACGACCATCTTTATTTCCGGGAGAGTGGACACCAACACCGCGCCGGAACTGCTTGAATTTCTCAAAGGAGCCATGCCTGGCGTTGAGGAACTCGTCTTAGATTTCAAGGAACTCGAATATATCTCTTCCGCCGGTCTCCGCGTCATTCTCTTCGCCCAGAAGACCATGAACGCCCAGGGATCCATGGTGATCACCAACGTCAACGAAGACATCATGGAAACCTTCGAGCTCACCAACTTCACCGATATCCTCACGATTATCTAAGAGGCGTTTGCTTTCCGTTAATGGCTCGCTCCGATCAATTTGATTGGGGCTTTTGTTGTCTATAGGGGAATCCCATGATTGAAGTATCGAACCTAACCAAAATCTTCCGCAAACCGGTACGCGGCAAAGGGCTCATCGGCATGGTGACCACGTTATTTTCCCGTAAATACGTGGAAACCCGCGCCGTCGATGACGTTTCCTTTTCCATTCCCGAAGGCGAAATCGTCGGTTATATCGGTTCTAACGGCGCAGGCAAATCCACCACCATCAAGATGATGTGCGGCATCCTCACGCCGACCTCTGGCAAGGTGTTAATTGACGGCAACGAGCCTTATGCGAAACGTCGTCTGGTCGCTAAAGACATCGGCGTCGTCTTCGGGCAGAAGACGCAGCTATGGTGGGATATCCCCCTGATCGAATCTTTTAAGGTTCTTAAGGAGATTTACCAAGTCAGCGACGAAGACTATGCCTCGCGCATGGATTTCCTTTCCTCGGTGCTTGGGATTCATGAATTCCTCAATCAACCCGTTCGTACCCTTTCCTTAGGCCAAAGGATGCGCGCCGACCTCGCCGCCTCCATGCTCCATAATCCCAAGATTCTTTTCTTGGACGAACCCACCATCGGCATGGACGTCTTGGTCAAGGAAAGAATCCGTTTGGCCATTCATGCCTTGAACGAGAAATATCACACGACGGTCGTTCTCACCACGCACGACATGGCCGACATCGAAAACCTTTGCTCGCGCATCATCATGCTCGAAAAAGGGAAGATCATCTACGACGGCGCCCTAAGCGACATCAAGCACCGCTTTGGCAACGTCAAGACGCTCACCTTGACGGTTCCCCCATCGGTCAACCCCAACGAAATCGAACCCTTCTCCAAAGAAGTGGAAGCCACGATTTCCGAAGACAAAGTCGTTCTCCGCTTTGACCCGGAACGCGTCAAACTCGAAGACGTAATTCAGCACGCTTTTTCGCAATATCGTGCAATTGACATGAGAATTGCGGACATTTCGATCGAAGACATCGTCAAACAGATCCTCGAACAACAAGAAGGAGAACGGCATGCTAAGAAAATATAGGCCGTTCTTTCGCGCGTCCTCGATGGACACGATGGCGTACCGCTTCAACATCTTGATGTGGGTGGTCGTCACCATTTTCGAGGTCGCGTGTTTGGTCTTCCTTTGGCTTGCGGTTTATCAAAGCAGCGAAGGCGGCATCGACGCGGTCATCAATGGCTTTACCTATAAAGAGATGATCGTCTACGTCGTCTTGACGACCATCTTTGGCTTCGTCACCTTTGGCAGCGAGACCTTATGGAACATCAACTGGGACATCAAGAAAGGCACGATCGGCAACTTCGTCATCAAGCCGATTTCCTATCGTGGCAAATTCGTCGCGTCCAACCTCGGCAACTTCGCCACGATGGTCACGATGTTTGGGCTTCCGCTTTACGTGATCGCCATCGGGGTGCTCGCAGGCATTGGTTTCTTGCCAATTCCTTCCGCTTGGGATTTTATCGCTCACATCGGCCTTTTTGCCGTTTCGGGGTTGCTTGCTTGCCTTCTTAACGACGCAATTGCTTATATCTTTGGGGTACTTTGTTTCTACACCTCTTCTGGCTGGGGTCTAAACCAACTCAAGACCACGCTTGTCTCCTTCTTGTCGGGCGCGTTGCTGCCCCTAGCCTTCTTCCCCGCGGTATTCCGCGATATCGTGGGCTATATGCCTTTCGCGGGAATGAGCCAAAACCCCATCTTGATTCTCATGATGAAATATGACTACCTCGAAGCCCTCAAGGTGATTGGCATCGCTTTGGCATGGCTCGTGGTTCTTGAGTTAATCGCGAAGTTGCTCTTCAACCACGCGATCAAGAAAGTCACGGTGCAGGGAGGTTGATATGCGTTACGTCAAGCTCTACTTCACCTGCATCAAGCGCAGCATGATGTCTCGCTTGGAATACAAAAAGGATACGATCATCGCATTGCTCTCCTTCTTATTTTCCAACGCTTGCTCGCTTTGTTCGCTCTTCTTCATTTTGCAGGCAATTCCCTCATTACGAGGCTATACCCTTGCAGAAGTCGGCTTTTTCTACGGATTTTCGATGTTGCCCATCGCTTTGGACCATCTCTTCAGCGATGAGTTTTGGCTCGTGGCGTATCGCCGCGTCCAGCTTGGCGACATGGATATGCACTTCCTTCGCCCCGTACCCGTCATGTTCCAAATGTTCGCGGAGACCTTCCAACCCGAGGGCTTTGGCGAGATGATCCTCGGCGTCGTCATGATCATCGCCTGTGGGGTCAATCTCCACGTTAACGTCACCTTCGGCGCGATCTTCGTGTTGGTCATTGGCGCGATCTTTGGGGCCATCATCATCACGTCTTTCAAAGTCGCCTTCTCCGCCTTGGCCTTCATCTTTAAGCGCAGCGGACCCCTACTTCAAATCATCTATGGCTTTACCAACTACGCGAAATACCCCATCGCCATCTATCCGAAGTTCATCCGCATCATCTTGATCTTCATCTTGCCCTTTGGCTTGTTCGTGTCCTTGCCCATCGACACATTGCTCTATGGCTCCTATAACCCATATCTACTTTCTTTAGGCATCGTGGGAGCCGCGGTCGTGTTCTTCGCCTTGGCCACGTTGATCTGGACGCGTTGCGAAAAGCATTACGAATCGACAGGATCCTAATACTCTGCCTTATGAATATGTTTACGTTTCAGCCATCAAAAGAAATGAAGGTTCGCGTTCTAAAGGAACAAGAAAATAACCTCCAAACCTCAGAAAACATCAAGAAATGTTGCGAATACGATGTCGTCATCGCTTTCGATATCTTCCTCGATGAGAAACTAATCGGTTTTGCGATGTTTGAGAAGGTTACCAAGAGAACGTATTTTCTTTGGGATTACGCGATCGACGCCACATGCCAAAACAAAGGGTATGGCACGAAGGCTTTGCTCGCTTTAGGCGAAATGATGAAACGGGATTATGGCATCAAAAAGATGACCACCACTTACATCTGGGGCAACGAGCACGCGAAGCACGTATATGAAAAAGTTGGCTTCATCGAGACCAGCGTCATTGACGAACCTGATGTCCACGAAGTCAACATGGAATGGGTTTTATAAAATCCGTTTTAATTCTTGTGGCCTAAATAGGCTTGCTCGACAAACGAATATATCTTTTTCAATTCCGCGATTTCGTTATCGATATCGACCGGTTGCAGACTTCTGGTGGCCTCGGTGATGGTGTCCGCGATTTCGAACAAGGGCGTCAAAGAAAGGTTGCCCGTCACCCCTTTAAACGCATGGGAAGAGTTAAACACCGCTTGGAAATCCTTCTTTTCGTAGGAGGAAACGATGTCTCCATAGGCATTGTTCGCGAAGAATTTGCCGAGCATCCGCTCGACGAACGCGTCGTTCATCATGACGCGCAACGCGGCTTCGTAATTGCCGCCGATCGCCTGATAAAAACCTTTAACATCCATGGTTGATTAAATCCCTTTCGATAAGCGCTTCGAAATCCGTTAACGATAACGGCTTAGATAAGTAGTAGCCCTGAATGACGTCGCAGCCGTTCTCCTTAAGGAATCGGTACTGCGATTCGTTTTCCACCCCTTCCGCCACGGTCAATGCGTTGAGCACCTTGGCCAGGTTAATGATCATCTTGACGATGACTTTGACTTTCGGGTTGGCGTCGAGGCCGCGAATGAATTGCATGTCGATTTTCAAGACGTCGAAAGGCAAATCCACAAGCGCGCCGAAGGAGGAATAGCCGCTGCCGAAGTCATCGATTTCGATCTTAAAGCCGCTATCACGGATTTTGTGGATGACCGGAATGACCGTTTTGGAGTCCTCGACGAAGGCGGATTCGGTGATTTCCACGTAGTAGTTCTTTCTCGGAACGTTATTGGAATCCACGTATTTGATGATTTCTTCCACGATGTTCGGACGATAAATGTCGACGCGGGAAAGGTTCACGGAAAGGGGGATATCAAGGCCATATTTCTCTTTCCACCTCCGCATATAAACCGCGGACTTCTCCAAGATATAGGCGTCGAGTTTGCCGATTAATCCGTTCTCTTCGAAGACGGGAATGAACTCGCCCGGGGAAATGAAGCCGAACTTAGGGCTGATCCAACGAATCAGGACTTCGGCGCTGGCGAAGACGGCCTTATCGCCTTGAATATGGTATTTGGGTTGGAAGAAGAGTTTGAATTGCTCTTCCTGCAGGGCTTGCGGGAAGACGTCGATCAACTCCTCCATATGAAGGGCGGTGGCTTGTTTTTCTTCGTTATAAATCGCGATGGACTTCGAGTAATCGTTCATCAAGACATCCGCGGTCGACTTCGCTCTTTCGATGGCGATGTCTTTGTCTAAGTCTGCACGGATCAGCGGATAGACACCGATGCGTAAGGAGACGTTGATGTCGCTGGCGATATGATGAATGGCTTCGTTTAGTTTTTTAGAAAGGCTCGCGTAGTCCTCTTGGTGTTCGCAATACACCATAAAGGCGCTTTCGGCGTCTTTCCCGGCTAGACCCTTCCGTTCCGAGAGGAATTCCAGTAACTGGTCCGCGATGGCCAAAAGGATTTTGTTGCTTAATTCTTTGCCATAAAGCTCATGGATCAGGCCAAATCGATCGATCGAAATCGAAAGCATGTCTTTATCGATTTCTGGAAAAAGAGCGTCGAATTGCTGGGAAAACTTCTTAAAAAACTCACGATTGAGCAAATTCGTTAGCTTATCTCTTTCGACGTCTTTGAGGATGGAACGGTCCTCGTAAAGTTCGATCATCCTGCGGATTCGGGCAACGACGATGTCGGCGTTTTCATAGGGTTTCTTCACGAAGTCGTTTGCCCCGAGATGGAAGCACTCTTCCTCGATGTTTTTGTCGCTGGTGCAGACGAAGAAAGGAATCTTCTTCAAGTCGAGGTCTTTTTGCCTGATTCTTAACACCTCACGGCCATCCATCGGCATGAAGATGTCGAGCAACACCAAATCGATCTTGTGCTCGCCCTTGCGGAGGATGTCCAAGGCCTCTTTGCCATCGCTAGCTTCCAAGACATGGAAGTCTTCCTCCAAGATCGCGGACAAAATGCTTCGATTGATCTCTTCGTCATCGACGACCAGGATGGTTTTCTTGGTTTCAAATATTGGGTTCTTTCTTTCTTCCATAGGATTAACCGTGTATTAAGCGTTGCAACGTTTCGAATAAAACGTCAACTTCGATTGGCTTGGTAAGGTGGGCGTTTAGGCCGGCTTGTTTGCTTCTTTGGATGTCTTCGTCAAAAGCGTTCGCGGTCATGGCGATGATGGGGATGGTCTTCGCGTCGCTTCGCTCCATGGCGCGAATGGCGGTCGTGGCCTCGATGCCGTTCATCTCGGGCATCTGCACGTCCATCAAGATCGCGGAATAGAAACCCGGCTCGCTTTGAGCGAACTTATCCACCGCGATTTTGCCGTTTTCGGCTAAGTCAACGACGACGCCTTTGTCTTCCAAGATGATCTGCATGATCTCGGCGTTGATCTCCATGTCTTCGGCGACCAGGATGTGCTTGCCCGTGAAGTCGATTTCCGCGTCGACGATTTCTTCTTTTTCGAGCTTCTTCTCCGATTTGCCAAGTTTCACCACGATGAAGAACGTAGAGCCGACGCCTTTTTTGCTTTCGACGTGAATCGAGCCGCCCATCAGTTCGACGATGTTCTTGGTGATGGCTAAACCAAGGCCAGAAGAGCCGTGTTTGTTCGTGTTGCTGCTATTCTCTTGCGAGAAGGAATCAAAGATATGCGGCAAGAACTCTTCGCTGATGCCGATGCCGGTGTCGGAGACGGCGAATTGGACTTCGGTTTGCTCCTCGTTTTGCGAAACCTTGGAGACGCGAAGTTCCACCTTGCCGCCTTTTTCGGTGAATTTCACCGCGTTGCCCAAGATATTGATCAGGACCTGCTTCAACTTCATCGCGTCGCCGATGTAGAAGTCATCCATCTCATCCTCGATCTTGCAAGAGAACTCGAGTTCGTTGTTCTGACAATGGACGGTGAAGGTCGAATCGATGTAGTGGATGAGGTCGGCGAAAGAGAATTCCTCGTTCTTGATGACCATGCGACCCGATTCGATGCGCGACATATCCAAGATGTCGTTGATTAACTGCAACAAATGTTCGGCGGAGGCGCTGCTCTTGGTCAGGTATTCCCTCGTCTTGGGAGAAATGGTTGGGTCGCTTAAAACGATGGTGTTGAAACCGATGATCGCGTTCATCGGCGTGCGGATTTCGTGCGACATGCTGGACAAGAAAACCGTCTTGGCGCGGTTGGCGGATTCCGCGACTTTCGCCGTTTCGGTCAAGTTCTTATTAAGTCCCAATAAGATAAGGAGGTCGATGATGAATAACGCGGCAAGGCCGACGCCCAAAATCGTGATCAGCAACCAGTCGATCGAGACATTCACGATGTCGATCGCGGGAGCATAGGTGAGAATGATCCAGTCGACGGAAGTCAAGAAGTCGGAATAGGCGATGTAGCATTCCTCGCCCACGGAGTTGAACATCTTCAAAAAGCCGGTGTTTTTGGTGATCTCCTCTTTGAGTTTGGCCATCGACTCGTCCGTGGACTTGTTGTAGGACTTATAAAACTCAAAGAAGTTCGAGTTCTTGAACGACTTGCCCGAGATGATGTAGTTGCCATCTTTGTCGATGATCGTGACTTCGAGGTTTTCGAAAGAGCCGCGGGGGAAGGTCCAACGTTTTTTGAAGTTATCCCTGAGGACCACACGAAGCAGATAGGCGTCGACTTCTTGGGAAGCGTCATTGGGATCTTGCAATTTGATGTCGCTATAGAAGGCGATCGACGGGGAGCCATTAATAGGATTGATGAAGGAAGAGGAGACTCTCACGCCGGAAGCGGTCGAAGTGAAGACCATGTTCTTGATCGAACTATAGTCCACGGAAAAATCGGAGGGATTGCTCGCCCTGGCTTTGGTGGATAAACCCGTTAGGCTCGCCTTGTAGACGATGTGCCCCATAACGTCGGTGTCGCTGATGGATTCTTCAACGAACTGAATCGCGTCCTCCAAGGGCTGAACGTTGTTATTTAGGTAGTTGGACCAGGAACGGCACAAATGGCTCTCGCCCACCAAATAGTTATCCGTCATGCTCACCAAAGACGTGTTGGTGTTCAAAAAGCTTTCTTCGTTTCTGGCGATCGTCTGCGCTTTGGTGGAACGGATGTATTGGAATTCGGCGAAAAACAAGCCAAGAACGAAAGCGACGTTGATCGCAACGATCAAAATCATGGTTTTGTTCTTCGCCCTGTTTTTCATTCGTTTGATTATACCACCCGTGGGATGGTTGGGTATTTATAACCCAATAACTTTTGCTTCTTCTCTTTCCATTCTCCGCATTGCTGGTATAAATTATTTACCGAACATAGGAGCAATTTATGAAAAAGAAATGGGCATTCCTTCTCGCGTTATTTACCGCAGTTCCCCTCTGTGGATGTGGAAATAACCCCAGCAACAGCGAATTTACGCCAAAATTGGATACTAATTCCACGGCCGAGCTAAAGGTCCGTGGCCATTACGAAAACTTCGAGGCGTTGGAAGACGAAATCGTGCGCTTCAAAAAGTACTATCCGAAAGTCGAAATCACCTACGAATACGATAAGGACCACAAGAAGAACATTCTTACCGCTTTGGCGGGCGACACCCCACCCGACATCTTCTTTACCTATTCTTCCTTGGATTTCTCGCTTTATGACGAATATACCGAAGACTTATCCGCGAGCAATTTGGGCATCAACCTCGATTGCCTCAAAGACGCCTATGTCTACCGCCAGGAAAGCGGCAAAGTTCCTTATATCCCCATTTTCACCGCCACCTATGGCATGATGGTGAACGAGGACCTCTTCAAACAGCACAACGTCAAAATCCCCGAAACCTATGACGAGTTGATCGCCGCCTGCGACGCCTTCAAGGCCACGGAGAACATCTACCCGATGCTCGCCCACACCAGCATGATCGTCTACCCGATCTTCTTCCCCCACTTCTGCGCCTCGATTCTTGGCAATCAAGAAAAAGTCGCCAAGCTCAACGATGGCGATCCCGCGGCTGGCGAATACATGAGATCGAGTTTAACGATGCTCGACGGCTTCATGTCGCACGATTACGTGGATTACGACGAATGCGCATTGATCAAGGATGACTATAACGCGACCATCTTGCGCTTCTTCGAAGGCGACGTGGCCATGATGCTTGCCAAAGGCAACACCGTCTCCGGCACCGAGAAACGCCAATCGCAATCCGCAGCTTACACGGCCAACCCCTTCAAATACAGCTTCGATCCGGTCCCAACCACCAAAGACGGCGGATATATGTATAGCACCGTCGAGCTCTGCTTCTCCGTCAACAAGAAGAGCGCCAAGCTCGACATGGCGAACGAATTCATGCGTTTCCTCGTTTCCACCGAAGAACTAAACAAGATGAACGAAAAGAAACGTATGACCTCGCCGTGCAAGACGATGTCCCTAGATGGCATGTTCGCGGGATTTGGCAAGCTCAGCCAAGACCGTTGCTTCACCCCCTCTCAACTCGGCCTATCCGATTGGGCGGACAAACAGGTGAGGAAAGCCGGCGCCTCCATCATTGATCCCGAGAATCCGTTGACCATTGATGAAGCCATCGCAAATTACGGGCAATTCAATTAAGCAAAGGGTCGTCGCCAAGACGACCTTTTTGTTAGAAAACCTTGCAATTTAGTACGGTAACCTTGCAAAACGCATTTATGTTTTCTAAAAGTGGTAAAAATCTCGCCGCGATTTTGGTTCAAAATGCCCAAGTCTTTATTAGAAAAAGTTAAACAAATATGGAGAAGGGGCAATCTTATACACGGGGCGTGGAGCCGTTATGAAATCTAAGTTCTTGTATATCCTATCCGTCGCGTTGCTAACCTCGTCTTGTGGCTCGACCACGTCTTCGACGAGAAGGACGACGAGATGCTGAATCTTCTCGATGGTTTAGATATTACGGTCCGTACGACAAAGAACGGCTTCTCTTGCGGTGGCATCTCGCCCGTTTACCTCCACGATGAAGGAGTCTTCACCATTGGGGAAGAGTGCGGCGGAGGATCTTGCTCGGTCTATATGCAATATGATGCTTTCGGCTGTCTAAACCGCGCTTATTTGCCCTCCCAATCCGTGACAAAGAAAGGCGTGAGCATTGACGTTGCTTGCACAACGGTATGCGATACAAGCCAGTCTTCCCCTTGCGAATGACCACTACGACTACTCAAGCCTTTATGACACCGCTTTGCTACGCGAATTAATTGAAAAGCATTACGCAGCCTAGACATTGAAGAGCGCGCACCACATTGATGCGCGCTTCAATTAAGAGATTCTTTGGTATAACTTTTTTCGGTTTCGAAAGGCAAGTTTTAGAATTTTAACTGAACTTTTGCAGCGTTTTCGCTACCAAAGTGTGGGAACTCCATCGACATAATGCCAATGACGATATGGCGTTGAAGCAGAGGGAGCGGTTTCCGAATAATACGCGAGAACAGGATTAAGGTCGATGGCACTTTCGTTTTCAATTTGGAGCCAATCTTCTCTTGTCCCTCCATAGAACACGGTCTCAAGTAAAGTGGATTCGCCAAAAACGCTTGACTCAATATGAGTAACTGTCTTCGGAATGTTGATTGTTTTAAGGGCAGGGCAGCCATTAAACGAATTCCAGCCTATCGTTTCCAGCGTTTCGGGCAAAGTAATCTTTTCTAAAGCGCTGCAACCGTTGAACACCCCCTTCAGTGACATAGGACCATCCGGAATGATGACGCTTGTGATAAGCGGCAAGTCGCTAAAGCATCCTTCGCCCAAAGACTTCAAGGTTGAGGGCAAGCTAACGGCTTCGACCTTTGACATCCAGGCGAAACAATAATTTCCAATGGTTTCTAAACCTTCGGGGAGAGACAACGTTCCCGATAAGCCGCAGAATCTGAAACAATTATCACCAATGGTTTTGAGTCCTGTACCAAAACGAACGGAAGACACCATACAATCGATAAACGCATAATTTTTTATCTCCACGAGCGAATCTGGGAAAACGATTTCTTGAATCCGTGAATTCTTCCTAAATGCCCATTCTCCAAGCGTGGTTGTTCCGTTGCGGATGGTAAATGTGTTTAAGGACACGCCGGGCACTACATAA
>JBGUWA010000163.1:0-4403 GCA_045220635.1 Candidatus Alloenteromonas sp.
CGTTCACTGAAAAAATACGCTTCGATGGATGTGGAGAATCATGGCCACATGAGCTGGAAGAATCCGTGCACCGGAGAAGAGCATAACGAATCTCTCGACGAGATGTTTGAAATCGCCCATAAGGACTTCGAGGAAGTGCATCAGTTGGTGGAGCGCGCCAAAAAAGGCGAAGACATCGCCAAAGCGTTCCAGGAATGGACGCGCGGCATCGATCATGAAGGTTCCCCGATCGGTCAGAAACGGACCATGATGGACCTATGTTGGGTGCCTCTAGGACGTAAGGGATTGTTGCCTCCGAAGAAATAAGTGACTCCCTTTCGCGACGAAATTGGCAAATAATCCGAAATTCAAGCGAAAACGCCTTAACAAAACGCGACGTTTTCCTTATCATAAGGAAGATTACATGAAAGACTCCAAAGGCGCAAAACCTCGCAGAAGGAAAGTGACCCGTTGCGTGATGGGCTTGGTTTTCCGCGACGACGCGCTTTTGTTCTTGCGTCCCAAAGCCAATCCCGGTGCGTCGCTTTCCTTACCGATGACGCCCAAGAAGGGATTAGGCCTAAAGCGGAACCTAAATCGTTACTTTTTGCGCGAATTCGGCGCAAAACCCCAATATCTTTCCACTCTTCCCGAGATCGTCGTCTACCTTGAGACGGAGTCCTTCTTGCTTCACCCCTTCGTGGTGGACCAGGGCCTTCCCTCGAACGCGACCTACGACGTGTTCACGGTCGAAGAGGATGATTTGGCATCCCTAGATATCGATCCCAGCAGCGTCGCCGTGGCCAAACGCGCCTTCATCTTCGCGCCTTGGTATCGTCGGCAAGAACGCACCATCCCCCTTCTCCCTCGCGATCAAGAGAAGGTCTATTGGCAGCAGCAGTGCTTGGAGTATTTCAAACGTAAAGTTCCTTCCGCCGAACGGGCGGAGTTCGATGGCCTCGTCCATAGCGCCGCTTCGATGCGCCGCATCAACGAAGCCTTCGCGATGATTTGCAACCGTTATGGCTGCGACCCCAACCTCTTCATCCGTTACCTCGATTACCGGGAACGGAAAAGAAAGGCCTACAAATGAAGTTTTTGCGTCCGGGTTACTGGCAAAAGATCTTGCTTTTTTTGATTTTCCTCGTCCAGTTCCTCGCCGTCGTCATCGCCGTCATTTGCCTGTTTGATTTCGTGGCCTATATCGGCTACCAGCCTTTGTTTGCCTTCTTTGGTATCATCTTCTTCCTCGATGTTGCCTTGGCGGTATATATCCTCAATTCGCCTTCCCCAGACATTTATCGCCTTTCGTGGCTCTTCCTCGTGTTTGCGATTCCGGTTGGCGGGGCGCTTCTTTACATCATCTTCGCCAACAAGCAAACCAGCAAACATAACCGCCGCAAACTCGAGCGGCTTCGCGAAGGCATCGAGGATTTGCCCACGCTTCCCGAAGTCAAGCAGAAACTCGATGGTGTTAACCATTACGCCGTCGGCATGAGCGAATATTTGCAAAAAAGCACCGGCGGTGGCATCCATGACCATACCAGCGTCCAGTTCTTCCCTCTCGTCGACGACGCGTTCGAGCCGATTTTGGAAGAGCTTCGCAAAGCCAAGCATTTCATCTTCCTCGAGTTCTTCATCGTCGCCCCCGGCAAGATGTGGGATTCGATGTTAGAGATTCTCAAAGAAAAAGCCGCGGCGGGTTTGGACGTGCGCTTCATCTATGATGACGTGGGCTCTTTGACGACCGCGCCGATCCATTACGCCGAAGAATTGACCGCGATGGGCATCAAGACGGTGCGTTATTACCCCTTCCGTCCTGCGCTAGACATCCGTATGAACAACCGCGACCACCGCAAGATCTTGGTCATCGATGGCCATACGTGCTTCTCGGGTGGCTTCAACCTCGCCGACGAATACATCAACGCCGAAGTCCGCTTCGGACATTGGAAGGACAACGCCATCTTGCTCCGCGGCAAAGCGGTGGCCAACTTCACGAACATGTTCCTCGCCAACTGGGTTTCGCAAACCCGCGACATAAAGGAATTCGAAAGCCTCAAGTCCGAGCGCCATTCCCTTTATGATCCAAGCGTCTACATCGACGAAATCGGCGGTTATCCGGAATCCGATGGCTTCGTCCAGCCCTATGGCGACTTCCCCTTCGATGGCGAAGCGGTAGGGGAACGCGTCTACATCGACCTCATCAACCGTTCCACGAAGACGCTTTACATGACCACGCCGTATCTCGTCATCGACAAGGAACTTGAGAACGCCTTGCTCCATGCTTGCGCCCGTGGCGTCGACGTCCGTCTTTTGACGCCGCACATCCCCGATAAGAAAGCGGTCTTCAACTTGACCCGTTCCTTCTATGGCAACTTGATCAAAGCCGGCGTTAAAGTTTATGAATACACGCCTGGCTTCGTGCATGAGAAGACCTTCATCTGCGATGGCGAAATGGCCACGGTTGGCACGATTAACCTTGACTATCGCTCGTTGTTCCTCCACCTAGAATGTGGAACCTTCATGGTGGGATGTTCGTGCATTGCCGACATGGAGAAAGACTTCTTGGAGACCATCGAAAAATCCTGGCTCATCACCAAGGAGCAATATGATTATTGGCGCGGTCGTCAGTACTGGTATTGGGCCATCTTGCGCCTATTAGGACCATTCCTATGATGAACCCGGTTCGTTGGTTTTATTGCCGCGCCTTTCAGCGCGTGTTGTATTTGGCTTCCTTTTTCCTGCCCTGGCGCCAACCCAAGCGTTTAAACGGCTTCGCCGCGATCGGCGAGAAGATGAAGGAAATCGGCAAGAAGAAACCCCTTATCGTCACTGACGAAGGCATCCATCGCCTTGGCTTAGAAAACAAACTCATCGAAACCCTGCAAGGACAGGGGTTCGAGTGCGCGCTTTATCACGAAGTGCAAGCCAATCCCACCCTGGCCATGGCCGAACAAGGCTATGCCTTATATGCCGAGCAGGGCTGCGATTGCCTGATTGGCTTAGGCGGAGGTTCCGCGATGGATTGCGCGAAAGCCATCGCCATCAAGATCGCTTATCCCAAAGCCCATCTTTCCCGCTTCAAGGGCATCCTTCACGTGCACCGCAAACTCGTGCCGTTATTCGCCATTCCGACGACCGCCGGAACGGGATCGGAAACGACATTGGCCGCGGTGGTGGTGGACGAGAACACCCGCGAGAAGTTCCAAATCGACGATCCCAAGCTCATTCCGCCTTATGCGGTGTTCGAACCTTCGTTATTGCTAGGGTTACCTCCTGCGGTAATCGCCACGACCGGCATGGACGCCTTTACCCACGCCATCGAAGCTTTTATCGGTAGTTCCAATACCCGTGGCACCAAGCGCGCGGCCCAAATCGCGATGAAACTCATCCACGACCACCTGCTTTCCTTCTATGGAGGCGTCGATAAGGAAACCCATGCCCGCGGCATGCAAGAGGCGGCTTTCTTAGCAGGGGTCGCCTTTACCCGCGCCTACGTTGGCTACGTCCACGCTTTGGCCCACGCTTTAGGCGGCGCCTATAACGTGCCTCATGGCTACGCCAACGCCGTTTTGCTTCCTTATGTATTGGAAGCCTATGGCCGTAAGGCCTCCAAGAAACTCGCCATCATATATGATCGCTTGGAACTTGGCCCCGACAACATCCCCGCCGAAGAAAAGGCGAAGGCATTCGTCGCCTATATCCGCAGTCTCAACGACGCCATGAAAATCGATAGGACCTTCAAGTCTTTGGTCCGCGAAGGCGATTTCATCATGCTTTCTCGCCGCGCCGAAAAAGAAGGCAATCCCTTGTATCCCGTGCCGCGGATCTTGTATGCGGTGGAACTAGAGAACATCCTCCGCCGCGCCTGCGGGGAAAAGGTATGAGTCTTCCCTTTACCGTCCAAGCCCATCCGGATCTGATCTTGGATCTGCAAGATGGGGGTATTCGCCAAATCTATTTCAAAGGCATGCCGATGCTTTATAGCAATTTGTCTATTTTCGCCAAGAAAAACAAGATGTTCTTCGGCCAATTCGTCGTGCCTGTGGTAGGAAGAATCAAAGGCGGAAGCCTGAAGGGATTTCGCTTCGAGAAAAACGAAAACGGCAATGCCCATCATAGCTCGAACCGTTTGCTCAGCTTCAAGGAGTATTCTTCTTGCATCAAAACAAATTCAGACGGGATTTGCGTGGAATTTTGCCGAAATGACGTTTATTTTGACGCCCCATGCACCGCGAAGGCGCGTTATGTGTTGGACCGCCAAAAGCCACGTTTTTCGGCGGAATTAAGCTTCGTTTGCGACAAGGACGTTCCCTGCAATTTGACCAACCATTGCTACTTTAACCTCGGCGAAGCAGACGTGAGCAAAGTCGCCCTAAAGATACCTTCATCGCAGGTTATGACCTACGATCGCGAAGGCATTC
>JBGUWA010000164.1:0-2619 GCA_045220635.1 Candidatus Alloenteromonas sp.
GTACGCGCCAAGCGTAAAACCAATGCTTTTTGCATGAAAACCTTGCAAAACTTGAATATTTAGGAGGAAAAACGATGCCTGCAATGATTCTAATCGGTGGTGGATCTTCATCGGGGAAGACGTATCTTTGCAATGCCGTCACTTCGGCCATTGGCGAAGACAAGATCACCTATTTGACTTTAGACGATTATTACAAGAATCAGTCCGATCGCCCCATTGAGGAGCGTCGCACCGTCAACTACGACCATCCTAATGCCTTTGATTGGCCGTTGATGCGCAAGCAACTAAGGATGCTCAAAAACGGCGAAGCCATCGAGAAACCCGTCTATGACTTCGTGAACCATACCCGTTCGGACAAAATCGAAATCATCGAGCCCAAAAACCTGATTATCGTTGAAGGCATTATGGCGTTAGTGGACCGTCAACTCCGTGAACTCGGCGATATCCGCATCTTCATCCAAGCCAAACCCGAGCGCCGCTTCCTCCGCCGCATGATTCGCGACATCAAGGAAAGGGGTCGTACCATGAGCAGCGTGGTCAAACAGTATTTCGCCACCGTCCAACCCATGTATGACGAAATCATTGAACCAAGTTCCATTTACGCCGACTTGATTATCAATAATGATGGCGTGGCCAACCATGCCGTCGACGTCTTGACGGTTTTGTTCCAGCGACAGCTCGACCGAGCCGTCGCAGGAAAACTTGAAGAACAAGCCATGCACGAAGAATTCACCGATGAGGTGTTCGCTTCGCTGCTTAAGAAAGGAGAATGACCATGACCTTACTTGGGACCTCCACCGTCGTTGGTATCATCATTGCCATCGCGCTTCTTGCTTCGACGATCGCCGTGTGCATCTATCTCTATTCCCAGAAGAACAAGGCGCCAAGCGAAGAGGAGCCCGAAACTCCAAAAGAAGAAGAAAAATAAGCGCTCCGTGCGCTTTTTTCGTTCCATTTATTACTTTGAAAAGTAATAGATATATGCCAAATCCCGCAATGCGACTATAATTTGCGTATGGCCAGCGGAAAACGTAGAAGTCACAAACGATTGATGTCCATGTCAGATGCCTTGCGCAGAATGCGCATTCAGCTTTTGATTTTGACATTTTTAGAGACCGCGATCTTGATTATCGCTATCGTCTTTTACTTCTACGATTATCCCACCGGATTCCACGATTTGATGAAGACGGACTATTGGGTTTTCGCCCTCTGCGCTGTCTTTGGCGTCGACTTAATCGTGCTTTGGATCGCCATTGCCCGCATGTCTTCGCTTCGTCACCGCACCGACCTCGATGCTGCTTCCATCATTGGCTCTGATGTCCAAGAAGCTTATAACTTCGGCGAAATCGGCCTTGTCGTCACCGACGAGCACGACAACGTCATCTGGGATAACAGCTTACTCAAAGACCGTCAGGTGAACCTCCTCGACATGAACATCTTGGAATGGCAGCCTGCGTTGAAGGATTTGAAGAACGCCCCACCGGACATGGTGGTTAAGATTGAGGTCAACGGCAAGAACTATAACGTCAAATATCTTTCCGATGCCCGTCTTTACATCTTCAAGGACACCAGCGAATACGAATCCATCTTCGCTTATTCGCGCGTGCACGCCCCTGTTGTCGGCGTTATCATGATCGATAACTTCACCGAAATCGTTGGTAAAACCGCGGACGAAAACAACGACCTCGTTACCACGATTCGTCAAGAAATATTGAATTATTGCAAGGAAAAAGGCGTTTTGTTACGTCGTTTCCGTAACGATTCCTACTTCGCCGTCTGCAACTATGGCTCGCTTCAGAAGATGGAAGAAGACGGCTTCTCTTTGCTTGGCCGTGTCCGTGCCTTAGGCAAAGGGCAAAACATTGCTCCGACCCTTTCGATTGGCTTTGCCCACGACTTCCCCAACGTCATCAAACTCAACGAAATGGCGTCTAGCGCGATTGACATGGCCATGTCTCGTGGCGGTGACCAAGCCGTCGTTTCCCGTTATGGTGACGACATCAAGTTCTTTGGCGGTAAGACCGCTGCACTAGAGAATAGCTCCGCGGTTAAGTTCCGTACCAACGCCGATGCCATCTTGAACATCATTTCCGATTCCAAGGAAGTCTATGTCATGGGTCATACCGAAATGGACCTCGATGCCTTTGGCGCTTGCGTTGGTGTTTACGTCATGTGCCAATACTTGAACAAGCCTTGCTATATCATCATCGATTTGAAGCGCACCGAGAAAAAGACGCGTGGTGCCGTGTTCGCCACCTTCGATAAGGACACGCGCGAACGCATTATCATTTCACCCAAGCAAGCCGAAGAACGCCTTAGCTCCGTGCCTTCCGCCTTGCTTGCCGTCGTCGACGTGTCGGTTCCCGAAAACGTCATGGCGCCTCGGGCTTTGGAAAAAGCGAACAAAATCATCTGCGTCGACCACCATCTCCGTGGCGAGTCTTATCTGGAACGCCCCGTCTTCGAATACATCGATCCTTCCGCTTCGAGCGCTTCGGAAATCTTCGCCGAGTTCATCCATTACGCTTCGGGCAACCCTCGCATCGAAGCCTCGCCTACCCTTGCCACCACGATGCTTGCCGGCATCTTCCTCGATACGAACTTCTTCAAGTCCAACTC
>JBGUWA010000165.1:0-1529 GCA_045220635.1 Candidatus Alloenteromonas sp.
CATGTCGAAAGGTTTCAGCATCGCCAAATGCGTGGCCTCGCTTTTAGAAGGCGGCTTTGAAACCGAAGCCTTCTCCACGTGGCGTACCCTTCACGAGAACGAATGCATCCTGCAAGTCCTCGTCAAGCATGGCCAACCCGCGATGGAATCCTACCTTCGCCATATGAAATATGCCGCGGCCTTCCGAGGCATGATCGAGAGCAAAGAGAAAACCGACGAGGTCTTCGTTGAGATCAAAGAGAAGATGAAGGCCCATGGGTTGAAGTCCAAAGACATGAAGCGCTTCATCGAATATGGATGGCTTTATTTCCTTCCCCAACCGGAAAACGGCGAGGAAATCAAACTGAATTTCCGCGATGGCGTGGAACGTCATGCCGGCTTATCCGATTATGCGAAGATCTACGAGATGTCCTCGGAAATCGCCCACTCTTCGCCCTTGCTGATCTATTCCCGCAAGAACTACATCTTCCACGTCTCTTTACTTAACCTATACGAATCTTTTTTCCGCCTGGAGAAGATCTTCACGACCATCTACATGTCCACGACCAACGATGACGAACGGAAACGTTACGTCCAAATGCGTGGCCTTTACTATGGCGAACTTTTGGCTGCCTATCAGCAAATTCGCCTGTGGTTTGGTCAATTCGGCGGAACGGAGCCTAAGGAGGAATAACCATGGATGCCTTCTATGACGAACAAACAAAGCAATTGACCCTCACCGTCGTTGGCCAAGTCAATTCATCCAACGCCGAAGCGTTCGAAAACGAAATCCGCGAGCAACTTAAGGGTCGCAAGGTCGCATCGATCGTTTTGGATGCCGAAAAGCTTGAATACATTACCAGTGCGGGTCTACGCACCATCTTGGTCATCAAGAAAGAATACCCCGAAACCAAAATCATTAATGTCGGCCCTGCGGTTTATGACATCTTCGAGATGACGGGATTCACCGCCTTGATGCAGATTGAAAAGGCGCTTCGCCACCTTTGCGTCGATAACTTGCCCGTCGTCGGCGAAGGTTTCACCGCGACGGTCTATCGCCTTACTCCCGATAGCATCGTCAAAGTATTCAAAGCCGAACGCAAGATGGAGGACATCAAAGCCGAAATCGATTCCGCGAAGAAAGCCTTCATCTATGGAATCCCCACGGCCATTTCCTATGACATCGTCGATGTCGAAGGCGGGCGTAAGGGCTTGGTTTTCGAAATGCTTGATTGCGCTTCGCTACGCGACCTTATCGTCGAACATCCCGAGAACTTCGACAAATACAAGAAGATGTACGCCGATCTCTCCTACCAAATCACCCATACCGACGCGGCGGGTTCGGATCTAGGCGAATGCAAGGCTCCGCTTCTTCATAAGCTCGAGGCCTTAGAAGCGGTCCTTACTCCGAGCGAATACAAGAAGTTCATGGGCATGGTTCAGGCCATTCCCGAGGCCACGACGCTTACCCATGGCGACTTCCACATCAAAAACATCCTTGTCCTTAACGACGAACCCATCCTCATCGACATGGACTCCGTGGCCATGGG
>JBGUWA010000166.1:0-9502 GCA_045220635.1 Candidatus Alloenteromonas sp.
CTCTATTGTACACGTGGAAGCGCACAGAACTGCCACAAAGAAAGAATTATGGTTTGAGAGGTTTCCGCCATCACGTTTATTTTCCAAACAATGTGATTGTCGTTATATGTCCTTCTTTCGGCGTTTTGATAAAATCAAACCAATTGAGGAAATAGCTATGGAAAAAACATATGCGAAAACGATGAGTTCCAAGACGTTATTTGCTTTCTTTAGCCTTGTGGCGGGTTCGGCCTGCGGGCAGCAAGCCGGGGAGTCGAACCGTCGCATCCCTCCGACCACGCCTGCCCTTGAAGACCCCTCGTTGACCGAGTTCTTATTCCACTTGATGGACCAGGCCTATACGATTGCCGCTTATGACCATAGCATCGCGATCGAAGGCTCTTGCCAAAGTCTACGATATCGTCGCCCTTGCGTTAGAAGGGGCGAAGTAGTGAGAGGGAATCCATGAAAATCGCTTTGGCCGCATTAGGGTTCATCAACGGGAATATCGAGCATAACCTCGACGTCGTTTTGCGTACGTTAGAGAAACTCAAAAACGAAGCGGATTTCGTCATCTTTGGGGAAACCTTCCTTCAAGGATTCGATGGCCTTACCTGGGATTATGATAAGGATTTAAGCATCGCCCTTTCCTTAGAAGATCCGCGCATTTGCAAAATACAAAGCAAAGCAAAGGAGATGGGCGTTGCCCTTTCCATAGGATTCTTTGAGCGATACGAAGGCAAGCTTTACGACTCACAGATCGCCATCGATAAAAACGGCGACATCATCCACGCTTATCGACGCATCTCCGCTTCGTGGAAAGAATCCTTCGTGAAGGATCCTCGTTACGCGGAAGGCGAGGCGTTCTCTTCCTTCCGTTTTATGGATAAGACTTTCTTGGTCGCCTTATGCGGAGACCTTTGGTATGAAGATATTCTCGAGAAAGCGAAGAACGTCGAATCCGATTATCTGATTTGGCCCGTCTATTTGGATTACAGCTCCGAGCGATGGAACGATGAAGAAAAGTTCGCCTATCGCGATCAGGCGGCGTTATTGTCTCGCCCGACCTTCCTCGTGAATTGCTATTGCCTCGATAAAGAGGACATCTCTTATTACTCCAAAGGCGGAGCGTGCTATTTCGATCAGGGAGAAATCGTCAAAGAGATCCCTTCTGGCGAAGAAGGTTTCCTCTTATTGGAAATCTGATTTCCGACAAAAAGCCTTTCCCTTATTGGCTTCATCACCTTGTTGGTCCGTCACTACTACATGAAAAAGCATTTCGGCGTTTGATAAAGCGCATAAAACCGCTCTCAAAAAATTAGTTTTAGATATTTGAAACGGGATTTGCGGCGAAATTCAATCTTGTTTTGGATCGGAAACCTCGCTGGTTTGATCTTGCTTTGAGGAAAAGAAGGAGGAGAAGTTCTCGAAGGCTTTCCCTCGTTTATCGAGCTTGCCGCGGATGCCGATGACGAGAAGTCGCACCGCGATATATAAACAGAACGCCCCAAGAATCACGGCCGAGATGATGGCGGAGTAGTGGAAGAACTGTTGGTCGGTTCGAGCAGCGATGATGCCGAAGGTGTGGGCGAGGGTAAACAAAGACAAGATCAAATCGATATAGGAATTAAGCAACGCCAACGGGTCGCCTTTCTTTTGGCTTTGGAAGTAACCGCGGATGCCCAAGACCAGTTTGATGATGGACCAAGGAACAAAGATGCCAAAGGTCATGAACAAGGTTTGATGCAGCTCGTTAACATTTTCCAAAGCCACGCGCCCAAAGACGAAGGCGACGACGGAATAGGCGACGAGGAAAACCGAGGCATAAAGCAAAACGCTGTGCTCTTTTTTGAAAATGACGCCCGGCTCGGCTTTGTATTTGCTGCGAATCCGGTGTTTGGAGATAAGGCTTGGAATACGCACGGCAAGAACCACCGCATAAAGGACGACCAAGGGCAAGTAGGCTTCGGGGGAGATAAATGCAGACATGATCGATAACACCAAAAGCACCCCGTTGGCGAAGATTGAGATATAGGAGAAGATGTCATATTTCTCGATGAGCTTCTTGGAGATAGAGGCGTTTGTCCGTAAATCGATCGCCACGTCTTCCTTCGCGGAAAAGTGGCTCGCGATGCAAAGGAAATACGATTGAAGGACCACCAAAACACCGATGGTTATCTCCAGAAGCGACATGATTAGGAAGTACTCGGTAAGGCCGGCGACGTCTCCATTGAAAATCAAATGCATGTCCACGCCATAGGACTTGATAATGCCAAAGACATAGTAGTTCAATACGACGAAGAGAATCGACATGCCGATGTAGACGTGGTTGCGGATCGAAACGAAGCCATCTTCGCCTTTTCGAATCAGGATGTTGAGATAGAGGATCAACGAGAAACGAATCAGGATATGGGCTCCAGTGACGCCGATGTTCAAAAAGTAGAGCCAGTCTCGTTCCGCCAAGGGAAAAATTGCCGATACCGAAAGAATGCTTAAGGCCGTGATCGGGGTCATGATGAATTCGTAGCGCGAAAGGTTTTTGCACATTTCGCAAGGCTGCTTTTTCTTCAATGCGAACGCGATCTTGATAAAGACGAACCCTTCCATGACGTGGAAAAGCGCGAACGCCCAAAATGACACTCCGTTCAAGCCTACGATTCGAGGGTAAAAGAATTCCGTGATGAAAGTCGCGGAAAGAAGGATCATGAAAATGCCATTGCCAAACAGCATGCGGAACAAAGAGGACCGATATTGGTAATGCATGGGCAAATTCTATTCGGGATAATAAAAAAGAACAATGTTCGCACATGTAAACCCCGTTCGATAAAGACGCCTACCCATAGACATTCAATGACCAAATTCCTTGTTTGGTGGTGCGTCTTTTGCTCATATTTGCGAAACGTGCGAATCATTTCGTGGCGAAATATGAATTCGCACAAAGAAGCGGTGGAAAAACGCGGTTTTGCTAGTCGGAGGAGCGAATGGGGCTATAATGTTTCAAATGGCAAAACCAACCAAAGCGGAAGTCAAACGCATTCTCGGCGCGCTCAAGCGGAGCAAAAAGAAATTCGTTCCCCTTGAATCGCTTTCCCGACTCGTCGGTCTTTATCCTGACGTCTTGGCGGATACCCTCGCCTACTTCGAGCCGATGATTCGCATGGATCCCAACATCAACACCCGTGATTTGGTCCCCGCGATGACCGCCTACCTCTCCGAGCCGATGAAACCCGCGACCCCAAACAAGCCCAAGGCGCAAAACGCCCCGAAGAAGGAAGTCGCCAAATATAACTCCATCGCCGATTTCGTGTACAAGAAAATGACCTCGGTCGGTGGCCTCGTGGACGCCTACGTCAAACTTAGCGACGAAGACCTGCTCGTCTTGCAGAAACTCATCCAAAACGAGCAAAATCGCCGCAAAAAAGCCACGAAAAAATAAATATCGATTTCGCGTGAGAATTGGCCAGATCGCTCTGGCCTTTTTCTTTGCCCCGCAAAACCGCCCTCATTTATGAGAGGTTAATGCGTGACGCAGTGGAACATGAACGTTTTTTCAATAGAAAAATCATTGAGGGGAAACCGCGAAATTACTATACTAACTTCGTTAAAGGAGATTTTTAGCTTACTATGGCAGAAATCAAAAAATCATTTAAGTCGGTCGACGGAAACACCGCGGCCGCGATGGGCAGCTATAACTTCACTGAAGTAGCCGCCATTTACCCCATTACCCCGTCTTCTCCGATGGCGGAAAACGTCGACATCTTTGCCTCCAAGGGTCAAAAGAACTTCTTCGGCGCTCCCGTCAAATTGGTGGAGATGCAGTCGGAAGCCGGCGCTTCCGGCGCGGTCCACGGCGCGCTGCAAGGCGGCTCGCTCTCGACCACCTACACGGCGTCTCAAGGCTTGCTCTTGATGATTCCGAACATCTACAAGTGGTGCGGCGAGTTGCTCCCTGCGGTCCTTCACGTTTCCGCTCGTTCCCTCGCGACCCGTGCCCTCTCCATCTTTGGTGACCATCAAGACATCTATGCCATCCGTCAGACCGGCATCACGATGATCTGCTCCAACTCGGTCCAAGAGATCGCCGACCTCACCCCGGTCGCCCACCTCACCGCGATCGAATCCTCGGTCCCCGTCTGCCATTTCTTCGATGGTTTCCGTACCTCCCACGAAGTCCAGAACGTCGAATTCATCGATGACGCCGAATGGAAGAAGCTCCTTCCGATGGACAAAGTCGAAGCGTTCCGTGCCCGTGCGCTCAACCCCCATACCCATGCGGTTACCCGTGGCGGCGCCGAAAACGACGACATCTACTTCCAAGGCCGCGAAGCGCAGAACCTCAAAGCCGAAGACGCGCTTAAGGCTGCTGAAAAGTACTTCGCCGAAGCCACCCGCCTCACCGGCAGGGAATATGCTCCGTTCATCTACGTCGGCGCTCCCGACGCGACCAAAGTCATCGTCGCGATGGGCTCGGTCACCGAGACTGCCGGCGAAGTCGTCGAAGAACTCAACAAGAAAGGCGAGAAAGTCGGCTTGGTCAAAGTCCATCTCTATCGCCCCTTCTCTGCCAAACTCCTCTCCAAAGCCATCCCCGCTTCCGTCAAGAAGATCGCCGTCCTCGACCGCACCAAAGAACTTGGCGCGCAAGGCGAGCCTCTTTATCAGGATGTCCTCGTCGCCCTCGCCAACGAAGGCCGTGGCGACATCAAGGTCTTAGGCGGACGTTATGGCCTCTCCTCCAAGGACACCCAGCCCAAAGACGTCAAGGCCGTCTATGACTTCCTCGACGCGCCGAAGAACTGGAATGGCTTCACCGTCGGCATCAAGGATGACGTGACCAACCTCTCCATCCCCGTCGACGACAAGTTCCAAGTCCCGGGCAACTATACCTCCTGCCTCTTCTATGGCTTAGGCTCCGACGGCACCGTCTCCGCGAACAAGAACTCCATCAAGATCATCGGCGACGCGACCGGCCAATATGCCCAAGCTTACTTCCAATATGACTCCCGCAAAGCGGGCGGCACGACCCGTAGCCATCTCCGCTTCGGCCGCGAGCCCATCCACAGCGAGTACTACGTCAAGAACGCGGACTTCATCTCCTGCTCCCTTGACACCTATATCTTCAAGTTCGACATCATCGCCAACCTCAAGGAAGGCGGCACCTTCTTGCTCAACTCCTCCATGGATGATGAAACCCTCATCAAGTCCATGCCGAACCGCATGAAGCACCTCCTCGCCGAAAGGAAAGCGAAGTTCTACGTCATCGACGCGAACAAACTCGCCCTCGAAGCCGGCATGGGCCGTCACACCAACACCACCATGCAGGCCGCGTTCTTCTATCTCAACCCCTCCATCATGCCCTATGCCGATGCCGAGAAATGGATGAAGAAGTACGTCCTTAAGACCTTCGAGAAGAAGGGCATGGACGTCGTCGAAAAGAACTATGCCGCCATCGACAAAGGCGCCCAAGGCCTCCGCGAAGTCGCCGTTGATCCGAAGTGGATCGAGCTCTCCGCGAACAAGGTCGCCACGGCCGATTCCGGTGACACCTACTATGACGAATACGTCGAAGTCATCGACCGTCTCGACGGCGACGAACTCCCGACCAGCGCCTTCACCAAGCACGAACTCCTCGACGGCACGATGAACGAAAACATCACCTTCCGTCAGAAGAGAGCCATCGCCGACCGCGTTCCCGTCTGGAATCCGATCAGCTGCATCCAGTGCAACCAGTGCGCCCTCGTCTGCCCCCACGCCACCATCCGTCCCTACCTCTTGAACGAAGAAGAAGTGGCCAACGCTCCCGAAATCGTCAAAGGCGCGCTCAAACCGGCGGTTGGCACGGCCGACAAGACCCTCCAATTCCGCATCCAAGTCTCCAGCGACAACTGCGTCGGCTGCGGTCTCTGCGTCGCCGAATGCTCCGGCAACAAAGCCGCCCTCAAGACCGGCAAAGAACCCGCTCTTAAGATGGTTGATGCCCATACCCAACGCGAACAGCAAGTCGGCGCCGACTATTGCTACGCCAAAGTCTCCGAGAAGAAGGGTCAATTCCCCGCTGCCCTCGAAGCTGGCGTCAAAGGCATCGGCTTCAAGAAGCCGTACATGGAAGTCTCCGGCGCTTGCGCTGGTTGCGGCGAAGCCCCGTACTATCGCCTCGTCAGCCAACTCTTCGGCCAAGACATGCTCGTCGCCAACGCCACCGGCTGCTCCTCCATCTACTGCGGTTCCACTCCGTTGACCCCGTTCGTCAACGACGGTGGCAAGAATGGTCCCGCTTGGGCCAACTCGCTCTTCGAAGATAACGCCGAATACGGCTTCGGCATGAGAATCGCGACCGACCAGAAACTCGCCCTCATCAGCGCCTTGCTCCTTGAGAACAAAGAAAACGTCGAGCCCGAACTCAAAGCCTGCATCGAGAAGTATCTTGAAAACATCAAGAACCGCGACCTCTGCAAGGAAATCGTCCCCGAACTCGTCGCCTTGGTGAAAGCCTCCAAGTGCGAAGCGGTCAAGGGCATCCTCGACTACGAACGCGACCTCGTCGATAAGTCCGTCTGGATCGTCGGCGGCGACGGCTGGTCCTTCGATATCGGTTACGGCGGCGTCGATCACGTCCTCGCCAACGAAGCCGACGTCAACATCCTCGTCCTCGACACCGAAGTCTACTCCAACACCGGCGGTCAGGCCTCCAAGTCCTCGCAGACCGGCTCCATCAACAAGTTCACCGCTTCCGGTAAGAAAGAAGCCAAGAAGAACCTCGCCCTCATGGCGATGGCGTATGGCCACGTCTACGTCGCCCAAATCGCCCTCGGCGCCAACCCCGCCGCGGCCATCAAGGCGATCAAGGAAGCCGAATCCTATAACGGACCTTCGCTCATCATCTGCTACTGCCCCTGCGCCGAACAGCACATCAAAGGCGGTCTCGTAAACTCCATCAAGGAAGAGAAGCAGGCGGTCGAATGCGGCTACTTCCGCACCTTCCGTTATGACCCGCGCCTCAAAGCCGAAGGCAAGAACCCCTTGCAACTCGACTGCGCTGAACCCGATTGGTCCAAGTTCCGCGACTTCATCATGCAGGAAACCCGCTTCTCCATGCTCCCGATCGTCAATCCCGAGCACGCCGAAGACCTCCTCACGAAGTGCGAAAAGTATGCCCAAGATCGTTGGGCGGCCATCAAGCGCTTCGGCGACTAAGCCTAATCCACAAAGTCTGGCACCCCTCGCGGGTGCCTTTCTTTTCGCGCGCATACTTATTTCTTAATGCACGCGACCCCCGTTCATGGAATAATAGTTGCATGGTTGAAATCCACGTCGTTCCCAATGAGTTCGGCCCCTTCCAACGCCGCATCGTTTTCGATACGTCCATGGAATTCGGCTTCTATTACGAAGCGAAGCTGAAACTTCCCTTCGCGGAAGAAGAACGCTTTGTCCGCGTTTGGCTTCCGCCGACCTATGATTTCATCAATCCCAGGAAATACCCCGTCATGTATATGTCCGATGGGCAAAACCTCGTCGACAAGTTTTTGACGGCTTATGGGGATTGGCATCTCGACCGCGTCATGGATTCCCTTCGTAAAGAAGGATTTGAAGAAGCGATTTTGGTTGGCATCGATTGCCATATCGATCCCGTGCAGCGCAGCAACGAGCTCAATCCTCCTTACCCCGTAAAGAAAAGAACCCCGAAAGGGCCCACCCCAAACGCCCCGATTGGGAACTTGTTCCTAGACTACATCACCCACGAACTCAAACCTCTCATCGATGAGACGTTCTCCACCAACTCGGACCGCGAACACACCGGCATCGGTGGGGCATCCATGGGTGGCATCATGGCCTTCTATGGCTTCCTCCGTTATTCGGGAACCTTTGGTTTTTCGATGTCGTTCTCTTCGCCGTTCTTCTTCTATTCCAAGCGGGATTTGCGGAGAATTTTGAAGATTTTCAAGCCAAACCCTGCCGAAAGCGCGAAGCTTTGCCTCTATGTCGGCGGCAAGGAATACGAGAAGATTTTCGTGAAAGGGAACCTCTACATCAACAAGCTGCTGCGGAAGAAATATCATTTCACGGATGATCGGCTTTTGTTCATGCAAGACCCCGAGGCCATCCATCACGAAGAAAGCTGGAGCCAATACGCCATACCCGCGTTACGGTTCTGGTTGAAAGACATTGAATAAGAGGTCCCCGCATTAAGTGCGGGGATTTTCAATTGTTTTGCTCATGAAAAATGAGATTGCATAATTGAATTATTATTGAATTCAGTTATTATTTAGTCATCAGAAGGAGGCATAGAATATGACCATCATCGCATCTGCGGAAATAAGGACAAACTACAACGCCGTTATTGAGGAATGTCGCCAAACGGGCGAGCCGGTTTATCTGACGAAAAACGGCCAGGGCGAAGCGGTGGTCATGGATATTGCTTCTTTTGAACGTCGAGAACAACAGTTGCGCGCTCAACAAATGGTATTGGAAGCTTATATCGATAATCTTGCGGGAGCCAAATCCTATAGTACTGAAGAAGTTAGAACTATGATGAATAAGATCATCAAAGGGGAATGAACGTGGAATACCGAGTCGAATGGTCGGCCAAAGCCGCAAGCGACCTTGGCGAACACGTTGCTTTTCAAAGGCAAGTCTCGGAAATCGCGGCAGAAGGCGTCTTATCTAAAGTTCTTTCCGCAGGAGACTCTCTTACCTTGTTTCCCGAGCGGTTTCCGGAATTTTCCATGCCAACAAACTTCCCTGTCGTAGTCAGAAAATGTATCGTTGAAGGAAGGTATATTCTTCTTTATGGCATACAAAAGGACAATGTTGTCAAAATCTATCGCGTCTTAGATGCTAGAAGACGGTTCAGCGGCCTTCTTGTTTGATTGCTATTCAATTCATGAACGCGCTCAAATTTGCCGAGGCGTAGAACCTAAGGGTTCAAATCCCTCCTATTAACGTAAGAAGCCGCCCATCAAGGCGGCTTCGTTGCATTCATCTGGTCGGAACGTCGGGATTTGAACCCGAGACCCCTACCACCCCAAGGTAGTGCACTACCAAGCTGTGCTACGTCCCGGCAAGGGGAATTATACTCATCGCGTTTGACTTTGCCATAACTTTTTACCCCTTGGGAGTAATTCCTTTAGGAGCAGGGGTGCATTATCCTTCCCATTTTTCTTTTGGGCGGTAATCTAAAAGACGAAAGAAGGTCCTCCTATGTTAGAAATCATTCAACGTCGCCGTTCGTCTCGTAAGTTTGACTCTTCTCGCCCTGTCGAAGAAGAGAAAATCGCCCAAATCGTGGAAGCGGGGTTGCTCGCACCAAGCGGCATGAACCGTCAGCCGGGCGAAATCGTCGTCATTTCCAACAAGGAGATTCGCGACCAATACGCCAAGCTAAACGCGAAAGTGAGCGGATGGCCTGGGGGTTTCGATCCCTTCTATGGGGCGCCGGTCATCCTTTTGGTCGTTTGCAAAGATTGCCCTTATCCCGAGCTTGATGGTGGGGCGATGATCCAAAACATGTTGCTTGAGGCGACAA
>JBGUWA010000167.1:0-2596 GCA_045220635.1 Candidatus Alloenteromonas sp.
GAAGGCAGCAGCGTCCTCATCCCCGAAGAAGGGCGGCTTACCGATGTCATTTCGATCGCCTCGCTTAACGCCCGTCAGGGATTAGACGCCCATTTCATGACGGCGCGACTGGAAGACGATAAGGCGGAGCTACTTGACCAGCTTGGCGCGCTTCTAGGAATCGGTACGCCTTACCGCATCGAGCTTTTCGATAACTCGCACCTGCAAGGCTCAAGCCCGGTCGGCGCGATGGTGTGCTACATCAATGGCGCACCCGCGAAGAAGATGTACCGTAAATTCAATTTGCCCGAAGAGGTGGCGGGGGATGACTATCATTCGATGGTCCATGTCGTGACGCGGCGCTACTCGCGATTAAAGGAAGAAGGCAAGGAATACCCAGACCTCATCCTTACCGATGGTGGCCTCCCACAGGTGCACGCCAGCGAAGAAGGCCTAAAGGCTGCAGGCGTAGATATTCCCGTCTTTGGCCTATATAAAAACGAAAAACACCAGACCAGTGGACTAATCGATTCTGCGGGTAAAACCTATGAAATCGACCGCAAAAGCCCGTTATTTTTCTTGCTGATGCGCATGCAAGACGAAGTGCATCGCTACGCCATCGCCTTCCATCACCAGAAGCGTTCCAAAGCCATGTCGAACTCCATTTTCGATGGCATTCCTGGGCTAGGCGAGAAGCGCAAAGAGAAACTCATCGCGAGCTATCCGACCATCGACGCGCTTCTAAACGCCTCCATCGCCGAACTTTCCCAGATCGTTCCCGAGGAATCGGCCAAGGCCTTGTATGCGCGCCTTCACGAGGACAATTGAACTTTTGCCTCTAGAAGCGTATATTAAACTCGCTCCGCCCGTAGCTCAGTTGGATAGAGCAACAGCCTTCTAAGCTGTGGGTCTGCCGTTCGAGTCGGCACGGGCGGGCCACTAAACGCATTCCGGTTGATGGCGACATCGACCTTTTTTCTTCGGGGCAAAAAAAGGCCTCGTTCAACGAGACCATTAAGGCTATTTGGTAGCTTCTTCCTCGGCTTTCTTCGGCTTCAAGTGGTAGAAGCGGGCGCGCTTTTGCTCGAAGCGTCTGGCGATGTAGCCTTCGACCTTCTTGGCTAATTCGGCCGGCGTGAGGTCTTTGTAATCCTCGTAATCGATGACCGCGACGCAGTCATAGTAGGCGTCGGTGCCCCTTAAGGGGAAACGCTTGAGGACGCAGTTGGTGTTTTGAATCGCGAAGACGACGATGGGGCAACGGGCGATATAGGCCATCTGGAAGGCGCCGGGCTTGAAGGGAAGGATTTCTGGTTCGGGGAAGTCTTTGTTACGCGTGCCTTCGGGGGCGATGCAAACGCTGCAATTGCCTTCTTTGATGTATTCGCCCGCCCGTTCGATGAGCTTGGTGCCGGAGACGACGTCGTCTTGGACGATGTTGAGGTACCCCGCGAACTTGATCCATCCGCCGGCGACGGGGGTGCTCAGATTCTTCATCTTGGAGACGCAGATCATGCGGTGACGGACGAAGCATGAGATCAAACCGACATGGTCGAATCCCGAGAGGTGGTTGGAGACGATCATGAACTTCGTCTTGGGCGAAGGGATCTTGCCTAAGCCGGTCGCATGGACGCGGACGCGGAAGAGCATCAACAAGATGTGGCAGGTCTCGCCAAGCATCCACATCGCATAACGATTGGGCTTATAGTCTTCTTTCTTGCTGTGCTTGATGATGAAGCTAAAAGCCGCCATATAAAGGGCGTGGACGAGGAATAATCCCCAGAAATAGGCGATGGCAAGGGCGAAAGGAAGCCAGACCCAAGCCATGCTATGGTAGTAACCGCCATAATAAAAGGTCACCCCGGAAAGGGCGCTAGCGAGAATTACCAAAATGACGGTCAATGTCATGCCAACATCTTATTCCTTCACGCGCACAGGTCAAACTTTTTCGCTATTCGTCTTCTTTGGGGTGCTTGGGCTTGATGTGGTAGAAGCGGGCTTCCTTGTGGTCGAAGCGACGTTCGATGTAGCCGCGGGCGCGATCGGAAAGCTCGCGGGAAGTGAGGTCCTTGTATTCCGCCTCCTCGATGGTGGCCACGATGTCGAGATAGACATGGGTGCGGCGGCGGGGGAAGCGTTGCAAGATGCAGTTGGTGTTTTGGATGGCCATGACCACTAAGGGGACGCCCGAGTCCTTGACGAGGTTAAACGTACCCGGATGGAAGGGGAGCAAAACGGGGTTGGGGAAGTCTTTGTTGCGGGTGCCTTCGGGGGCGACGCAGATGGAACGGCCTTCGTCTTTGGCGTACCTCGTCGCAATGCCGATGATTTCCTTGCCATTGGCCATGTCGCCTTGCTTGATGGGGAGATAGCCGGCGTAACGCATCCAAGGTCCACCTAAGGGGATCGAGAAGTTCTGCGGCTTGGAGATGAAGACCAGATGACGCGGGAAAAAGGCGGCAATCGCGATTTCATCGAACACCGAAAGGTGGTTGTTGATGAGGATGACCGGTCCTTTCTTGGGCACTTTGCCATTGCCGGTGTAATGGACTCTGACGCCGAGCAAAAACAAGATGACGCGGCAGGTGTGGCGAACGGTCCACTGGGCGAAGCGGGA
>JBGUWA010000168.1:0-4560 GCA_045220635.1 Candidatus Alloenteromonas sp.
CGGCGCATACCATGTCCTTCCCATAGGGGCCGGAGTTGGCGTGCCCTTTGACCTTGAGGCTTTGGAGCTTCTTTCCTTTGTAATCGATCTCGACTTTGATCATGGCTTAGGCGTTGATGGTCTTGACGATCAAGCAAGTATAGGGCTGACGGTGGCCGATGGTCTTGCGCTCATTGGCTTTGCTCTTGTACTTGAAGACGCGGATTTTCTTGCCAAGGCCCTGCTTCTCGACTTTGCAGTCGACGGAAGCGCCTTTGACGTAGGGGGCGCCCACTTTGGTGGATTCGCCGCCGATGAGAAGCACTTTCTCGATCTTGATGTCGGAACCGACTTCCGCGTTGAGCTTTTCAACGTAGATCTTGGAACCTTCCTCGACCTTGACTTGCTTTCCACCCGTTTCGATGATGGCGTACATGTCTTTTTCCTCCTTTTTTCGGGTTTTTCTAGACTCGCTATGGAGGCGGGAGTGATCCGCTTTGATGCCTTTTCTATGCGGTTGCGCCCAAAAACCGAAGGCGACAACGCGAATACTATATGCTCTTTATTCCCTTAAGGGAAGAAAAAGATGAATCTGGAGCGTTTTATTGCCCAAGCATCTCCAAATATTCGCTCGGATTATAGATCTTGAGATCGGGATAGCTGGGCAAAAAATCCTTCGCATTGTTGGTAACGAGGCAATCTGCCAAGTGTGTTTCAAGTGTTTTCATATGGAAATACTCCTTTTACAAAATATGGTTTTCCTTGAACGAGAATCGCCCCTCGCGAACCAAGATGATGTGATCCACTATGGCTAGCCGCACCTTCTTCGCATCCGCCACAAGCTGCGACGTCATCGCGACGTCATAGTTAGAAGGAAAGGGAACCCCGCTTGGGTGAAGATGAACGAAGACAAACCTGCGCCCGCCCACGGCAAGCGCGGACCTCAAGATTTCCGAGGGAGAAAGGACGAGACGCTTCTCATCCCCTTTGCCCACAAGACGGGTCCCCACCACTTTGTTTCGCGTTTCCAAACCAATGACATAAGCGGATTCCACATCGCCGCAATCGCGCAACAAACGCTGACAGATTTCCGCAAGGCTTTCTTCGGAATAATGCCCACCACGACGGCATAATTCGGCCATCGCAGTTAGGGCGCAAGCCTTGCCTTTGCCGATACCTTTCGTGGTCAAAGAGGCAGGTGAATCCACGCGCAATAAGCCTTCGCAACCCCCGCAGGAAGAAAGGAGCTGCTGGGCGAGTTCAAGGACACCCATTTCTTTCGTCCCCGAGCCAAGGATGAGGGCGAGAAGTTCGTAATCGGAAAGGGCGTTAGGCCCAAGGCGAAATAGTTTCTCCCTGGGCCTGTCCTTCTTCGAGATGGCGGCGATTCTCATGCGCCCGACCATTCGAATTTGTAGCCGCCTGGAATCTCGATCTTGGCTCGACCCGAGGTGAAGAGTTTGTAGGCGACTACGGCGAGGATGACGATGGTGAAGACCAACGTCACCGTGGCGAGGGTGAGGGCCTCACCAGGTTGAAGGCGGTGAAGCGCTTCAGCCGTTAAGGGTTTGTAGTCCATGTTTTTGACTCCTTTCACATACCTATTGGCGAAAAAAGGGCCAATGTGACAAACATGGCCCAAATTTCTTGAAAATATTTTTCGTTTAGAGGAGATCGGCGAGGCGATTTTCGACCGTCGCGAGCTTGTCGCGGTTACCCGCAAGCTTCTCTTTTTCGGCGTTGACTTTTGCCTCGGGAGCCTTGGCGATGAAGCCTGGATTATTGAGCATCTTCTCGCCGCGAGCGATCTCGGAAAGCAGGAATTCCTTCTCTTTGAGAAGGTTTTCCTTTAAAACCGCCGGATCGATGTCTTCTTCAACCACCAACGTCGTGCCTTCGTAGACGAAGGGATCGCCATGCAAAAGCGCGTTTTCCTTGACCTCCGAAGCGAAGAGGAAGCGGCTCAAATATTCCTCAATTCCGGCAAAGGGGAAGGGTCCTTCGAAGGCCATGCGCAAGGGAGCGTTCGGCGTCATTCCTTTGGCGGATTTGTAGCCGCGGACATCGGAAATGATGCTGCAAAGGAGCTTGCCAAGCTTCTCTTCCTTGGGGGAATGAAGGCTTGGATCATACGCCGGATAAGCTTCGAGCATGATGGACTTCTTGTGGCCGGGGAGAGAAAGGTAAAGCTCTTCGGCGATGAAGGGGCAATACGGGTAGATCATGAGGATGATCTCACGCACGACCTTATAGAGCACCGCTTTCACGGTCGCTTCTTGGTCGGGGGAGGACAAGGAGACCTTGCTCATCTCCAAATAGAAGGAGCAGAAATCGTCATAGACGAAGTCGTAGAGGTAACCTGACGCGGCGAGGAAGTTGTACTCGTCCATCTTCTCCTGCACCGATTTGATCGTGGCCTGTAGGCGCGACAAGATGAAACGGTCCAAGACGCCTAAGCTCGCCTTATCGATCGGGGCGGGTTCATAGTTCTCGCCTAAGGTCATCTCGACGTAACGGGTTGCGTTCCAGATCTTGTTGAGGTAATTCGCCGCGGCTTGGAGCTTCTCGTCGCTATAGCGCATGTCGAGACCGGGTGCGCTATTGGTGGTGATGAAGTAGCGAAGCGCGTCCACCCCATAACGTTCGATGACGTCAATCGGGTCGATGCCATTGCCTAAAGATTTCGACATCTTACGGCCTTTCTCATCGCGGATGAGGCCATGGATGACGACGGTGTTGAAGGGGCGTTTGTCGGTGAAGTGCTCGCTTTGGAACACCATGCGGGCCACCCAGAAGAAGATGATGTCGTAACCGGTGTTGAGGACCGAAGTCGGGAAATAACGGTCATAGTCAGGCGTCTTCTCGGGCCAGCCCAGCGTGGCGAAAGGCCATAACGCCGAGGAGAACCACGTATCGAGGACGTCTTCGTCTTGCTTCCAGTTATCGCCTTCGGGCGCTTTCATGCCGACGAAGACTTCGCCTTTGTCGTTATAGTAGGCGGGAATGCGGTGCCCCCACCATAACTGACGGGAAATGCACCAATCGTCGACCTTGTTCATCCAACGGATGAGCTCGTCTTCGAAGCGGGCGGGAAGGAACTCGACCTTGTCGGGGGAGTTTTGCTGCGCCAAAACGCGCTCGGCAAGCGGCTTCATCTTGACGAACCATTGCTTGGAAAGCATCGGCTCGACGACGGCGCCACTGCGTTCGCTATGGCCGACGGAGTGGACGAATTTCTCGATCTTCTGGAGGTGGCCATTGGCCTTGATCTTCTCTACCAACGCCTTACGGCATTCGTAACGGTCCATGCCTTGGTATTCGCCCGCAAGCTCGTTCATCTTCGCGGACTCATCGAGGACCTTGATGAAGGGGAAACCATATTTCTTCGCCAAAGCGAAGTCGTTGGGGTCGTGCGCGGGGGTGCATTTCATCGCGCCCGTGCCGAATTCGGGGTCGACATAGGCATCGGCCATCAAGGGAATCTCTTGCCCGTTCGCGGGGTTGATGACGTTTTTGCCGATGTATTTCTTGTAACGTTTGTCTTCGGGGTGGACGAAGACGGCGGTATCGCCGAACATCGTCTCCGGACGCGTCGTGGCGACGACGAGTTGCTCGGAGGTGCCAACGATGTCATAGAGGAAATAGAAGAACTCGCCTTCGTCGTCGGTGTGGATGACTTCGACGTTCGAAAGCGCGGTGCGAAGTTCGGGGTCCCAGTTGATGATCTTTTCGCCCTGGTAGATGAGACCTTGGTTATACAAGGTCACGAAGACGGTCTTCACGGCTTCGCTTAACCCTTCGTCCAGGGTAAAACGTTCGCGGGTATAGTCGACGGAAAGGCCGATCTTGGCCCACTGCTTGTGGATGGTGTCGGCGTATTCCTTTTTCCAATCCCAGGCCACTTCGAGGAATTTCTCGCGGCCGAGGTCATAACGGGAAATCCCCTGCTTCCGCAGCTTTTCCTCGACCTTCGCCTGCGTGGCGATGCCAGCGTGGTCCATGCCCGGCACCCACAAGACGTCGAAGCCCATCATCTTCTTATAACGGACGATGATGTCGTCGGGGATCGTGTCCATGACGTGGCCAAGGTGCAATTTGCCAGTCACGTTCGGGGGTGGGATGACCAAAGAGAAGGGTTGCTTCGAGGTATCACCCGCGGTGAAATATCCCTCGTCCTTCCAGGTTTGGTATTTGCCTTCTTCGACCGTTTTGGGGTCATAACGTTTGTCGAGCATGTTGAGTTTCCTCCAAAAGAAAAGCCGTGCCCACCTTGGGACGCGGCGCGTGGTACCACCCAAGTTCCCATGTTTTTTACATGGACTCTCTTTTCCCTTAACGCGGGGAACGATTTCCTCCCAAGCGACTCGCGGTTCCCCCATCGCCAGCTTTCACCTATCCTGGCTCTCTAATGATGGAAGAGGTCCGTTCCCTCTTGTTCCTCGGAACGACGTAATTATCCGCGACCTCTTGCCTAAAGGCAACCCTGAATTAACGTATTGAGTTTACCGATTTTTTGACATGACCACTTTTCCATTAAGGAAAAGTTTCGATGTTGAGCCGCTTCCTTGATTTGAAAAGCCC
>JBGUWA010000169.1:0-5052 GCA_045220635.1 Candidatus Alloenteromonas sp.
CGAATAGTTGAACGCCCCTTTGCATAAGCCGCGCATCTTCTCGCCAAGCAAGTAGCCAAGAATCACCACGGGGGTAAAGAGCAAGAAGACGTCATAGCCAAGGAATCGGTCACTATAGATGACGTTATTGAAACGCAGGATGATCAACGTCACGTATGCCGCCGTAAGCCAGATGGCGCCGTGGATTTTGGGGTGCTTCCGGGTGATGCTGGAAAGCAGTAACCCCACATCGAGCACGCCGTTTAGAAGCGCCAAGACCCACAGGACCCATAAACCCACTTGGGCGTTATCCATATAGGCGGACCAAGCCGCGGGGAAATCGGGGAACTGATTATAGATGTAGGTACGTAAGAGCAAAAAAAGAATCGCAGGCCAAAGGTAGGTGATGCCGCGTCGAACGATGTCATAAAGGAATCCCAAAGGCCGCAAAGGACCGCGCCTTGCCATGTTGATGCCGGCGACGAAGAAGAAAATGGGCATCGTGAAAAGCATCAAAATGGTCGCGACGGGCTCGAAGGTATAATTCGGGATGCTCCGTTGCAAGACATGGGAAAAGACGACCAGGATGATGGCTAAGCCACGCAGAAAGTCCAATCCCAAGTCGCGCTTCATTTATGGATCGCCTGATAAAGCGAAGGCAAATCGTAGAAGTGATCGTAGGATAATGGGATATCCACCCCCGCTCCGCCTTCGGTGCCGTACAAGGTGGAGGTGCCCTTAAGCACGCTTCCTAAATGGTTCATCGAAGAGAAGACGATGCCATGGCCGCTGGGGAGGAAGGAGGAATCGACCGTGCATTCGCCGCCGCCGGAATTGACGCCGATGGTTTTGGCGAAGGCTTGCTTCCTCGCCAGGAAGGGGAAGGCGTTGCCGCAAGAGAAGCTCATGTCGCTGGTGAGGAGATAGAAGTCGTACTTGCCGCCATAGGTCTCGTTATCGTCATAACGGAGGTCGTTATTGACGTCGACCTTCGTGATGGTGACGTAAAGCAAGTTCGTGTCGATGTTTTGGACGCCAAGACGGTTGGAGTTCTTGGGGGAGATCAAGGCCAAAAGCTTGCCCATGATGCCGACGACGCCACCACCATTCAGACTAAGGTCGATGACGACGTTCTTGATGCCGCCATGGGCATTGATGTCGTCGAACTGATGCAGGAAATAGAAGAAGGAATCCTCTTTGTAGAGGTCTTCGCGCAAGGTCTCGTGATCTTCTTTGTAGGCTTCCTTAGCGAAGGAGAAGGAATCGAAGGAGAAATAGGCCATGTCGCCTTGATACAAGACGTCCATCGTGGTTTTGCCTAGCTTCTCTAGCCATGCGGTGCGCTTTTCGGTCAGGTCCTGCCTTACGAGGGTTCTGGCAACCGAATGGGCTCCGCGCACATAGCCTTCGCGGGTTTCGCCCCACATCTCGCCATGGTCCGCGTAAACGCCGGTATGGTCGTCATCGAAGATGGCAAAAGCTTCGTAAAGGGCTTTTTGGCGGGATAAGGTGTCCGCGGAAAGAAGCCGTTCGTAGGTGTTGCGGGTATCTAGGGCCGCCTTGCCGCTAGAGAAGCCGCGCTGCGGCAATAAACCATATTGGTTTTCGAAGACGTAATAGATGACGTCCGCGTCAAGCCTACGAAGCCCTTCCGGCATGGAGGAATGGGAGGACATGTAATCGCGAATGCCCGTCTCGGCGTTCATCGTCTTGCCATCGAGCTGGAATTCGGCGGAGAGCTGATCGTGGCTATCGTAACGATATAGGCGCGAGAAATCATGGAAGTGCCAAGAGCCGTATTCCTTGCCGATCTCCGCTTCAAGAAGGCCAAGCGGGATATAGTAGTTATTCGCGGAATCGACGTAGAACGTCGTCTTGAAATCGCCGAAGGAATGGGTCTTATAGGTGTTGCCTTGGTTCACGACTTCGTTCGTGCTGCTACCGCCCAAATTCAAGCTCGACAGCCCATAGGAAGGGGTTAAATCGTCGATGCTATATAAGGAGCCGCCGGACGTGAACGTCGCCGCGGACAAATCCATTTTGACTTGGTACACCAAGGAATTGCCGCGTTTCACGTTCCATGTCGGGGCGGCGGAATTGCCGGAAATGGTCGCCGAACACCCTGTGGCGAAATAACGGGTCAAATGGTTGCAATACGCGTCGAAGGTCACATAAAGGACGTCTTCTTTCCCTTGGGGATAATAGACGTCGAGTTGGCCGACTTTATAAGGGGCGATGCTCTTGCTGGAGGGTTTTTCCTCCACGAAGCGCTTCGCGTCATAAACGTCGAGGACTTTCTTTTGCAAAGGGTCTTTGGAAATGGTGATGCCACTACTTCCCGAACCGGGGTTGAAGCCACCGCTATTATTGGAAAGCAGACTGTAAATGCTGCAGGAACTAAGCAGCCCCGTAAGGCCGATAAGTAAAACGACGCGTGATTTTTTCATACGATGATTTTCCCTTCCTTGCCTTTGCTTTGCAAGGCAAAAAAGAAAAGCGCGGGTGCGCCATGACGTCATGAATCGGTCTCCTTACCCACGAAGATAGGCCACGAAGCGACGTTGATGAAGAAGAACTCGGACCACAAGCCCAATCAAGGCCCCGGTGAAGAAACAGATGAGCAATAGCCAAGGCAAATAGCCAAGCACCCCAAGGCCAAGGTAACCAAAAGCCACCGCGAATTGGCCAAGGACATGGAACAAGGCGCCGAAGATGGACACGCCGATGAGTGAGAACTTCTTGAAGGCAAAGTGGACGAAAGCCATGACGAGGAAGCTAAGCAAGGTCCCGGTCAAAGCCATGAGGCCACCCATCGCGAGGAAGTTGCCGCGGAGCAAAGACACCAAAACCGCTTTGGCCAAACTTACCGCGAACCCCTCTTTGAACCCGTAAATATATAGCACCGTCAACGGCACGATGTTGGCCAAACCAATACGCATCCCCGGCAAGAGGAAATCGGGCAAGAAAGATTCAAGAAGGCCAAACACCAAGGCCAGGGAAGTGAGAACGCCTACTCGGGCCACGCGGCGAGGGTTGCCTTCGCTTCCCGCGCTAGCTAAGCCACAGGTAAGAAGGAGCAAAACCGCACCCAAAAAGCCAGCGATGATTCTGGTGGCGAACTCGCTCATACGATCACCTCGCTGACCTCTCCGCCAACTAACGTGACGACGAGGGCGCAGTGGGCGCAAACGATGCTTTCGCCCGCTTTGGTTTTCCATCCTTGATGGACGCAGGACTGGCTAGGACATGGCGAAGAATGGACGCAAACCGCGTTCTTATATACTTCGACCACTACTTCGCCTTGTTTGGTCTGAACCGGATATTCGATGTCTGTTTCCAAGGTCAATTGGGTGACCAATTTGCCTTCCAAAATGATGTCGGCGTAGGTGGCTTTTTCCTTTGGCCAAAGGACATAAGCAAGCACCCCTCCAAGAACCAAACAAAATAACGCCCCGAGGGTAATGGCTTCGCCTTTATGTGCCTTAAGAAAGGAAAGAAGCCGAGGCATAGGCCACCTCCTTGTTTTGGATAAACGCGACGTCGATGGACTTGCTTTCCAGTTCGCCAACGCGCTCCTTTCCTAAGACCATGTAGGCCGTGCTTAAGGCGTCGAGTTCCCCCGCGCCTTGGCCACGGAGATATAAGGCGTCATAGTTTGCTTTCGCAGAGCCCGTACGCGCATCGATGATGTGGGAATACTTGACCCCATCGATGACCCAATTTTGTTCGGAGATCGAGGAGCAACTCACCGCGCAGTTCTTGGCTTGGAAGGAACGGCTTGGCGCGTCTTTAAGACGGACTTTGGTTTCGCCCGAGGAAGAGGAATTCTCGCCAAATAGAAGCGAAGAGGAACCGGCGTCGATGAAGTATTTCTTGATGCCTTTTTCCTCCAGCAACGTCTTGATATGGTCGAGACATAACCCTTTGCCTAAAGAGGAAAGTTCCACCTCTCCAGAACCCGTTTTGGTAATGACGTTACCTTCGATGGCAAGCGTTGTTTCCTTGGCCTGCTCGGTCAAAGCGGCCACTTCGGTTTCGGGAACGACTTGCCCTTTGGCAAGGCTAGATTTCCACGCGTTAGCAAGCTTGCCGATGCGGATGGAATAGGCGCCTTGGCTTAGGGTTTCGACTTTTTGGCCTAACGCGATGGCTTCCTTAAGGAAAGGATCCGCCTCCACTTGCCCTTCTTCGTTAAGCTTTCCTAACCCGCCTGCCACATGGGATTCGGGATCAAGAAGGCGAGACGTTCGGTTGATTAAGGCGATGATGTCATCGACGTCGCTTTGCTTGCCTTCATAAAGATGGATGGTCCAATTGGTGCCATATCCATAGGCATAATCGACGTAATGGCTTCCCCCACAGGAAAACAAACCCGCGCTCAAGGCGCAGGAAAGGGCGAGGAACAAAGCTTTATTGTTTTGGGACATGAAGCGTGCCATCGGGGTCGGGATGCTCACTGAGATAAGCGATGATGGGATCGTAGTTTTTGTCTTTCTTGCCGGGTTTGCATTTGGAGACCATGGTCTCGGTGCCTTTGACGAGATTCTCCGCCATCTGATGGCAACCCGCATACCCACAAGCGCCGCAGTTATAGTTCGGCAACATCGATTCGACGTCTTTGATGCGCTCGTCTTCCTGGACGTGGAAGATCGCGCCGAAAACGACCAAGGCGATGCCGAAGATCAAACCGAGGCCAAGCAAGATCAAGACGCTCCAGAGAATGGTCATTCCTGCGACTCCTTTCGTTCGTTAAGGCTTAAGGCGATCGGGCAAGCTAAGTCCGCGCAGCCTTCGCACCGCTTCCGCTTGGTTTTGGGGCCCGAACGCAAAAGCAAATAAAGGACGATGGCTAAGACGCCTAGCCCAACCAACACGGCAATCGCGATGCCCAAATATCCGCCCGTGCTAAGAAGCATCATACGCCGATCCCCTGCAAACCCATGAACGCCATCGCCATAAGCGCGGCGACGACCAAAGCGATGGGAATTCCTTTGAACGCTTTGGGAACGGCGCTTCCTTCTAAGCGCACGCGGATGCACGCATATAAGAAGATGACTAAGGTAACCCCAGCGG
>JBGUWA010000170.1:0-2853 GCA_045220635.1 Candidatus Alloenteromonas sp.
TCGCTATCCGTTCTTTAATTTATGTTTGTTTTCATACATCGCCATGTCGGCGCGCACGAAAACCTGAGAGAAGTTGCGATCGCTCTCGGCATCGAACTCCGCCATGCCAATCGCCATGAAATACCGGCCTTTGTTATTGACCTGGAAGGATTGGTTCATCAACGAAGAAACCAAATACATGCGGTTTTGATAGGCGGCGCCTTGCAAGATGATGGCGAATTCGTCGCCGCCAATGCGGAATACTTTGGTTGGCGCAAAGGTCTTGGCAAGACGTTGCGCGCTCTCTTTTAGGAATTGGTCACCCATCAGGTGTCCGGAGACGTCGTTAACGAGTTTCAAGTTATTCAAATCGCACACCACGATGGCAAATTGCGCTTTGCCCGCCTTGATCTTGCGGCTAACCGCACGACGCTCCTGCTCAAAGGCGTTTTTGTTATATAGGCCGGTAAGCTGGTCGATGCGCGCCATGTTCTTCACGTTCTTCAGACGGCTGCGCCATTCTTTTTCACGACGAACTTGCTGGTCTTCGTTGATGATGCCGACGACGATATGGTTCGCTTTGGCTTCATCGATTTGCACGACGCGAATGCGATGATATTCGGGTTTGCCTTGGGCAATCGAACGATAAGGCGCGGAAACGATGCCGCCATGAGGCAATTCTTCCAAAAGGCTTTCTTTGTTTAGAACGCTAGAGACATATGGATAGTCGAGAGGGTGGACTTCAATGGATGCGGCATCTTGGAAATAGTCGAAAAAGTTATCGCCACGTTGCGTTTCGGAGAGGAACTGTCCGCCCTTCTTTCCATAGAACTTCACAAAGTGGTCGCTGTTGAGGTCAACGTAATAGAGCTCTTCGTAGTTGCCCGACAAAGCCAAGGCCAAAGAACGATACGAACCAATGACTTCGTTTTGGGGTGGGAAAGGCATTTCGCCCAGCTCGGCGGTGCGTTCGATGAACAAATCGAAAGCTTCCTCTTGCGAGAGGCCGTATTTGGCGAATACGTCGTTTGCTTTTTCCAAATCCTTCGGGTTCATCGGTTCAAATCGCTTTCCAAGCGTGGAAAATATTTTCGTGCCTTTAGGATAACTTTCAACCAGAACTTTGCGCCCATAAGCGCCTTCTCGCGTGAGAAAATTTTGTGTTTGTTGAGAAAAAATCTCCGCAAAACCCTATTAATTTGGAAAAATTGCAGACTTTTTGCGGTTTTTGCCGCTACATAAGAAAGCGGTTTCAAAAAATTTTTTCAAACGCGAATCCGTTTTTTTGGCGTTTGGGTTTTTGCCCCCTGAAAATACCCATCAAATGGGGTAAATTGACGAAAAATCTTGTGATACAATCGGAATACGGATAAGATTTACGCGGTATATCCACACGCACCTATGAAAAACAAGAAACCCCTTTGGATTGCATTGATTGCCCTGGACGTTGCTGTGACTGCCTTTTTCTTCGTGATTCACATCATGATGTTGGCCAGTCTCTCGAAGTCGGAAGAAGAACGCGCAGCCATGACTGGCCTCATCCGCGTTTTGATGGACAACAGCACGTTGTACCTGTGGGCGTTCGTCGTGCCCTTGTTCGTGATCTTAGCCGCGAACATCATCGGCTTGGTCGTCTACGTTCGTAAGACCACCAAGAAGGAAGTCACCAAACTCGATGACCTCTCCGAAGATCAAAAAGAAGCCCTTCGTCAGCAACTCCTCGCGAAACTCGCGGGCGAAGCTAAGCCGAGCGAAGAACCTAAGGCCGAACCGAAAGAAGAACCCCAAGAAGAACCTAAGGCCGAAGAGAAGCCTGAGGCTCCGAAAGAAGACTAATCGCCGAAATGGCGATTTTCTTTTTCTATTGCTTCCGCCACACCATCTTGTTGACGATGCCGACGTAGGATTGAATGATCTTTACCACTTTGTCCGAGACGTTCGTGTCGAGGTAATCCGGAACCGATTTGCAAGATCCTTTGCCTTTGACCGCCACTTCCACCGCCTGCAGCAATCCTTTTTCGTCGATTCCCGACAAAATGAAGTCACTTGCTTCAAGCCCTTCTGGGCGTTCGGTCGAGGTGCGTAAAGAAACCGCGGCAATGGGTTTGCCAATCGAGGCATAGAAACTGGATTCTTCCGCCAAGGTGCCGGAATCGCTGAGGATGCAATAGGCGTTCATTTGCAGCTTGTTGTAATCCAGGAAGCCGAACGGTTCTTGGGCTTTGACGCGAGGATCCAAAACGAAACCCGTCTCCTGTAGTCTCTTCTTGCTGCGCGGATGGCAAGAATAGAGCACGGGCATGTCATATGTTTTGGCCAAGACATTGACAGCATTAAATAAGCTGAAGAAGTTCGCGTCATTATCAATGTTTTCTTCGCGGTGCGCACTGAGCAAGAAGTAGCGACCCGGTTGCAGGGAAAGACGATCAAGCACATCGCTGCTTTCAATGCCATTTAGATTACGGGAGAGAACTTCCGCCATCGGAGATCCTGTTACATAGGTGCGTTCTTTGGGGAAACCACACTCCGCCAAATATGCACGAGCGCGTTCAGTATAAGGAAGATTCACGTCCGCGATGATGTCGACGATGCGTCGATTGGTTTCTTCCGGTAAGCATTCGTCTTTGCAACGGTTTCCCGCTTCCATGTGGAAAACGGGGATGTGCAAACGTTTCGCGGAAATGGCGCTTAGGCAAGAATTGGTGTCGCCTAGAACCAACAACGCTTCGGGTTTCTCTTCCACCATCACGCGATAGGATTCGGCAAGGATATTTCCCATCGTCGTGCCTAGATCCCCCGTCGCGACCTTCAACGACAAATCGGGTGGGGCGATTTGCAAATCCCTAAAGAAGATACCATTCAGGGAATAATCGT
>JBGUWA010000171.1:0-12020 GCA_045220635.1 Candidatus Alloenteromonas sp.
CCTGATCTGCTTTATTCGTTTGCGTCAGAAGCGATACGACGTTTATGGTCTGTTGATATTCAAGGGTTGGACCTGCAGAATAGCTGGGAAACCGTGATGGATTTCGGCCGATATCATTTGCGAAAGGGCGACCTCGATTTTGATAACGCGGACCAAGAAATCGCGAACGGATTCTCGGGTTTTGCGGAGATTCTTGATTATTTGGAACGTAATAAACCCGCAGCGGATTTGTCTTTGGTCCATGGCGACCTTTGCCTTACCAACATCATCTGCGACGAAGACCGCCTCGTTGGCTTCATCGATTTGGGTTTGACGGGCATCTCCGACCGTTACCATGATTTGGCGATTCTATATCGAAGCATCAAATACAATTTCGCGGGGAGATATGGCAAGCCGTATCCGGGTTACGAAGAGAACAAACTATTCGATATGCTTGGGATTGCAAAAGACGAGCAACGAATCCGTTACTACTTGTTGCTCGACGAAGTGCTCGGATAGGGCGAAAAAACGTGACTATCGGGAACGAATTAATTTCGATAAACTAATAGAGAACAAACTTATGATTACCACAATCGATCAAAAATTCGCCGAATTATTAAATAATTGGCAAGTCAATGGATGGCCGATTGGCAATTTGATGCTCGTCTTGATTGCCATTCTCCTTTCCGTCCTTTTGTGCGGAACAATCGGCATTGAGCGCGAATGGCGCGGCAGAAACGCAGGTTTGCGTACCCACTTGCTCGTCGGCGTTGGCTCTTGCATCATCATGATCATTTCGATTTATGGCTTCCCCGCGATGTTCGGTGAGAAGAGGGACGTCGCGCGTTTGGCAGCCCAAATCATCACCGGCGTCGGTTTCTTGGGCGCTGGCGCCATCATCCATCGCAATAACGGCACCAAAGGTTTGACGACGGCAGGCACGATTTGGATCGTCATGGCCATTGGCATCGCCTGTGGTTCCTTCAACTTCTTCATTGCCATTATCTCTACGTTTGTTATCTTCATCGTCTTGACCGTCTTCCGCAAAGTCGAGACCAGGCTCGCTCGAAACAAGATGATGTTGATGGTCATCGCCCCGACGGACAAACCCGTTTTGGCGAAGACGCTTGCCATCGCGTCCGAATTCGATGCCGAAGTTTCGGTTTTGTCGCAGGATTTCGTTAGCAACAATGGCGAAAGTCACATTGAATTCCTCTTCAAAGTCGTGTTCGTTTCCGGACAAGAACCCATCCCATCGGAAGAGTTCATCAAGCGTCTTTGCGACGAATCTGGCGCGAAGGACATTCACCCGCTCACCGTCCATCACTAATCGGATAGCCTAAGGACTGAGACGATAGCCTCGGTCCTTTTTCGATATGGTGGGTTCCGTAGGAAGCAAATATGATATTCTCATACCGAGACCAAAGAAAACGGAGGTCACATCGATGAAACGTCTTCCCCTAAGTTCGCTTTGTTTCGCTTCTTCGCTTTTGTTTGGCTTAGTCTCCTTTGGTTGCGATAACGGATCGCCTTTGTCCAAGCTTCACGCCCCAATCGTCGGCGATAGTGACAAAACCCCGACGAAACTCGAGACGCGGTGGAGCCGGCTTTCCTTTGGCCATTACCCACTTCGGGAAATCGTGGGTTCGACGTTTACCAATGTTTTGGATTACGCCTATGCCGAGACCGATATCCTAAAGGATCCCACATTGCTCGAACGCCTTTCCAAGGCGGAGTGGAAACAGGAGAAACTCACCCTTGATGGCGTGACCTATCAACGGATGCTGGAGCCGGAAACACCTTCAACCGCCCAACATTACACCTACGATGACCCAGGTAAGAAATACCATTATTTCGAATGTCAACGCATCCCATGGCGCGTGCTTTCCTTAGAAGGAAGCAGGGCCACCTTGATGGCAGACCTCGCTTTGGATTGCCTTCCGTATCATCCCGATGAAAGCGGGGCAACATGGAATAAGTCTTATCTTCGCAGTTACCTGAATTCCTTAGACGCGGCGCAGAACCAGTCTGGTATTTCCTTTGTCGGTGGCGGTTTCCTTGACCAAGCCTTTTCTTCCGAGGAGCGTAATGGCCTTCTTAAGCACCGCAGCGAAGAAAGCGTGAACGAGGATTACGACACCACGACGGGAATCCCTTGCGAAGATTACGTTTATCTCCTCGACCATGACGAACTCTTCGCCAGTGAAAAAGCAGGGAAATATGGTTTTTACGTCGGTCATGGTTACGATGATCCGGCGAAGCGTTTCAAAAGCAGCATGTACGCCAAATTCAAAGGCACGTGGTTTTCACCCGTGAAAGGATATCGCGGCAATTGCTTCCATTTCATGCGTACCCCCGGGTACAAACAAAGTTATGCCAGCTACATCTGCGACTTCGGTTATATCTATAGCAGAGGCACCTCTTCGGATTGCTTTGACGCAGGGATCCTACCGGTCATCGACGTCGATCTGAATAAATTTAGCTGGACCTTGGAAAACGAACGTTCCTCAACCGAAATGATGCAGCCTACATCGGAAGACGCTTCCTCTTCCGGATCCTTTGAACAAGGGAAATGGGAGACCGTCGACTATGGGGAATACCCGCAGGAAGAAGTCAGCAAAGACGATGAAACCTATGCGGCGTTACGCATGGCCACCTGGACCAAAGACGAGACCGTTTTGGATGAGATCCGTTATCGTAGAGTAGGGGATCGTTACTTCGAATACCAGCCAATTTCCTGGCGTATTTTGGAAAAAGAAGGGGATTCTGCATTGCTTTTCGCATCTTTTGGCTTAGATTGCCATGCTTTCCACGACAGTTTGACCAACGTGACTTGGGAAGACTCAGACGTAAGGGAATTCCTTAATGCTGACTTCTTGGATATGGCGTTTAAAGAGGGTGGTGAAGCCATCGAAGAACGTCAAATCGACAACGATCCGAACTTCTATTTTGGCACCGAATGTGGCAACGGCACCTCGGATAAAGCCTTCCTTCTTTGCGAGCATGACGTTTTTGGCGAAGATGCTGCGAAACGTCATGGCTTTGCCCCAAGCGACGCGACCAATGACGAGGGTAGGCGCATCGTTCCTACCGACTATGCCTTGGCCCAAGGGGCGTGGATCTCTAAAAACGGCGAGGGATTCTATAGTCTTCGCACCAGCGGCTATTCCAACGCCAACGCGGTCTACGTCGGAGAGCGTGGCGATATCTATAACCGTGGCATTCCTGTTACGTGTTCGGACATGACTTTGGTCCCCGCGATGTGGGTCAATCTTTCCCTGATTCCGTAATTTCAAGAAAAGGTTTTCTTGATTGTCGCCGAGATAGTGGTATCTTTTTCGGCAACTAGAGTGAAAGGAGGGGTTAACCATGAGCCGCGTTTATAACTTTTCCGCAGGACCCGCCACGTTACCCGTCGAAGTATTGGAACTTGCCGCCAAAGACATGCTGGATTACCAGGGGTGTGGCATGTCCGTCATGGAGATGAGCCACCGCTCGAAAATGTTCGACAAAATCATCAAAGAGGCCGAACAGGATTTGCGAGAGCTTCTTCAAATTCCCGAGAACTATAAAGTCTTGTTTTTGCAAGGTGGGGCGTCCCAACAATTCGCCGCCGTGCCGATGAACCTCATGAAAAACCGCAAAGCCGGTTACATCTTGACGGGGCAATGGGCTAAGAAAGCCTTTGCCGAAGCCAAGATTTATGGGGAAGCGGTGGAACTTGCTAGCAGCGCCGACAAAACCTTCTCTTATATCCCGGATTGCCATGATCTTCCCATCACCGAGGACATGGATTACGTCTATATCTGCGAGAACAACACCATTTATGGCACCAAATTCTGGGAACTTCCCAACACCAAAGGCAAAGATTTGGTCGCTGACCTTTCCTCTTGCTTTCTCTCCGAGCCCATCGACGTCAGCAAATACGGTTTGATCTTCGCTGGCGTGCAGAAAAACGTCGGCCCCGCCGGCATGGTCGTCGCCATCATCCGCGAGGATTTGATTCGCGAAGACGTGCTTCCGTTTACCCCGACGATGCTCAAATACAAGACACAAGCCCATAACGATTCCTTATATAACACCCCCAATTGCTGGTGCATTTACATCTGCGGCTTAGTCTTCAAACACCTTTTAAATAACGGCGGTCTAGAAGCTCAAAAGGTCCGTAACGAAGAAAAGGCCAAGATCCTCTATGACTATCTCGATTCCTCCAAACTCTTCCGCGGCACGGTGAAAAAGAGCTCCCGTTCTTTGATGAACGTGCCTTTCATCGTCAATCCGGACGTCATCGTTAACCCCGAAGAGAAAGAAGCACTCGAAGCCAAATTCGTCGCCGAAGCCAAGAAGGCGGGATTGGAAAATCTCAAAGGTCACCGCACCGTTGGCGGCATGCGCGCCTCCATCTATAACGCGATGCCCAAAGAAGGCGTCATCGCTTTGGTGGAATTCATGAAGAAATTCGAAAAGGAGAATCTCCGATAATGAAAGCCTATTGTCTGAATAAAATCTCTCCCGTTGCCCTTTCTGGCATCAAAGCCCCCGATCAAATCGTGGACGACATCGAGAAAGCCGACAGCATCTTGGTCCGTTCGCAAGCCATGCACGATATGGCTTTAGGAGAAAATATCCTTGCCGTCGCCAGGGCCGGGGCAGGGGTAAACAACATTCCTCTGGAAGCCTATGCCGAAAAAGGCGTCGTCGTCTTCAATACCCCTGGGGCGAATGCCAATGCGGTCAAGGAACTCGTCTTGTGCGGATTGTTCTTAGCAAGCCGCGACATCATCGGCGGAAACCACTGGATCGATGAGCATAAAGATGATGATGCGATCGCCAAAGACGCCGAAAAAGCGAAGAACCAATTCGCCGGTCAGGAAATCTTTGGCAAGACCATCGCTGTCATCGGTTTAGGCGTCATCGGCGTTTTGGTCGCCAACGCCTGCCAAGCCCTTGGCATGAAGGTTCGTGGTTATGATCCTTATCTCACCATCAGCAACGCCATGCGCCTTAGCAAAGACGTCCGTTATTTCGAACGTCTTGAAGAAGCGGTGGAAGGCGCGGATTACGTCACCATTCACGTGCCCCTTGCCGATGCGACCAAAGGCATGCTCAACAAGAGCATTTTCGCCTTGCTTCAAAACGCGATTTTGCTTAATTTCTCCCGCGACGCCTTGGTAAACGACGAAGACCTTATCCAAGCCATCGAAGGCGGTCACATCAAGAAATACGTCTCCGATTTCGCCAACCCCAAAGTCGTTCAGATGCCTCATACCATCATCTTGCCGCATCTAGGCGCTTCCACCGAAGAAGCCGAGGATAACTGCGCGGTCATGGCCATCGAAGAACTCAAGGATTATCTTGAAAACGGCAACATCACTCATTCGGTCAACTACCCTGATGTCCATGTCGGGCCGAAGGAGAAGTGGAACCGCGTTTGCGTTCTCCATAAGAACATCCCGGGCGCGATCAACATCATCACCTCGACGATCGTAGCCCTTAACTCCAATATCGTCTCGTTCACCAATAAATCCCGTGGCGAGTACGCTTATTCCATTTTTGACGTGGAGGGCCCCGTCGATGCCTCGGCGATTGCCGCGCTTTCGGGCATCATCCGCGTGAGGGTTATCTAAGATGAAACTCGGCATGCCCCAACTTTTTGAGTTCGACGCCATCGAGGAAAACCTCGCCCTGGCGAAGTCTTTAGGACTTGATTTCGTCGAGCTTAATCTGAACTTTGGCTATTGCCGAAAGGAAATGGAAGAAGGGCAACTGAAGCCTTTGTTTGAGAAATATGGCCTTTTGGCGACGCTTCATTTTTTCGATGAAGCGGATTTTGCCTCTTACCCGCCGGTGGTCAAGGGCTATATGGAATTGCTCGAACGTTACTTGAAACTGGGCAAAGGCTATATCAAGCAGCTTAACGTCCATCTTAACGTTGGACCCGTGGTGACGATCGCGGGAGAGAAGAATTATCTCTATGAAAAAGAGTACGACGCTTATATTGAAACGTTGATTCATAACTTAAAAAGCGTTGAGGAAGCGTGCCGTCGATGCGACGTGAAACTTGTCATTGAAAACACCGATACCGCGGCTCCTTATATCAAAAAGACGTATTCCTATTTGGTGCGTGAAGGCTTTCATTTCTGTTATGACATTGGCCACGATAACCTTTGCAATGACTTGGTCTGGGAATGCCAAGAAAAGCTTCCCATGGTTTTTGACGAGTTCCATATCCATGATGCGAAAGACCGGAAGAAATGCCATCTCGCGTTAGGTCAAGGAGAAGTGGACATCGCCAAATTCAAGCGTTTGGCGGAAAAAAACGACGCCTTTGTGGTCTTGGAAGTGAAACAGAAAAGCGACCTTGAGACCTCTGTCCCCTTATTCCGTAGCCTTTAATTGCTTTTTATTCGATTACACGGGCATTTTTCGCTCATCCTCATAGTTTGAGCAACCTGAAAAACGGAAAAACTGTTTGTCACTTTTTCAGGAAAACGGAAAAACTGCACGACACTTTTTCAGGAAAACGGAAAAACTGCATATAAAACATTCCCTTGATCCTTGTTTCTTTTTATAATGATTGAGGAGGTGATGCTCATGCTTTTCCGAAAAAAGATAAACGACTTGATTCATTGGAGAGATAACGAAAATGGAGCTTTGCTTATTGATGGGGCAAGACAAGTTGGTAAAACCTACCTAATCAAGGAATTCATCAAAAGCTTCGATAAGGCAATCGATATTGATTTCACGAAAAATGCTCAGGCATTATCGCTTCTTTTAGAAGTTAGAGATTACGATGATTTCGTCAATCGTCTGTCCATCCTTTCCCCGGTGAAACTTGTCGGCGGCAACGCTGTCCTTTTCCTCGACGAGATTCAATATTATTACGAAGTTCGCGCCAAACGCATCGAAGCCAACCCTCAATTTGAAGAAAAATATATCGATATTCTGACTTTGGCCAAAGACATCGTGGCTAAAGGGGATTTCCGGCTTATCCTTTCGGGATCGTTACTTGGAACAACGCTTTTCCGCGTGAACCTGAATCCGATGGGGTCGTTGCGAAAGATCCGAATGTACCCTATGGATTTCGAAGAATTCCTTCTCGCCCACAAAGTCGCTCCGGCTTTGATTGAGGAAGCGCGGAATTGCTTCCTTCAAAAACGCGTGGTCTCCGAATCCCTCAACGATTTCTTCTTGGAGAAGTTCAAGGAATACCTTTTCGTCGGCGGTTTTCCCAAAGCCGTCGAAGGATATTTGTTGGATCCGACGTTAGATAAAACATCGATTGCGCTTGGTGAAATCGATGACTGGTATCGTGGCGATATTTTGAAATACGCAGCCGTCGAAGATCGCTTGGTCATCTTGAATATGTATGAAATCCTGCCAAGCGAAATCACCATGAAAAACAAGAAGTTCGTCAAGTCGCATCTCGATGTCCCCAATTTCAAGAACATTGATCTAAAGGATCGTTTCCTTTGGCTCAAAACCGCGGGAATCGCCATTCCGACCTACAATGTAACCAATGCGAAATACCCCTTGAAGATATCTGAGGATAGCAAAATCGTGAAACTTTTCTTGGGCGATACCGGTTTGCTCACGCATCTGTTGTTTGACCGTGAGGCGAAACGAAAGCTGATGCTTGATTCCAAAGGCACGGATTTGGGCGCGGTATTCGAAAATGCTGTTGCGGAACTACTGGTCGCCCATGGCTATCCCCCTTACTTCCAATCGACGAAGAAGCGGGGCGAAGTGGATTTCATTATCGAGAAAAATATGTCCGTCATTCCCATCGAAATCAAATCTTTCGCGTTAAATAAACCGGAGGCGAACTACTCACACCCTGCCTTAGATCATTTGCTTGAGGACCATAGCGAAATTAAAGAAGCATGGGTCTTTGGCATGCACAACGTCCGATGGGAAAGCGAGCGCGTTTGCCAATTCCCCATTTACATGATTGACTTCGTTGCCAAGGAATAAGGAAAAATCGCCGCAAATCTGCGGCGATTTTATGTTTATAGGCTTTAAAGGGAATGAATGTAGGCGCTTAGTTCACCTAGGTATTCGCCCTCGTATTCCTCGATTTTGCCTTCGTCGACTTTCTTGGCGAGGCTGGGATCGATGGGCAAGGAATCGTAGAAGGGGATGTTTAGACGATCGGCCTCTTCTTTGCCACCTTGGCCATAGGGGTAGATCCTTTCGCCGCAGTGGGGGCAATCCAGATACGCCATGTTCTCGACCATCGCGATGATGGGGATGTTCATCATCTCCGCCATCTTGACGGCTTTCTCCACGATGAGGGAGACCAGGTCTTGCGGCGAAGTGACGACGACGATGCCGTCGATCGGCAAAGACTGGAAGACGGTCAAGGGAACATCGCCCGTTCCCGGCGGCATATCGATATAAAGCTCATCGATATCGCCATAAGCGACGTCGGTCCAGAACTGTTTGATTAATCCGGCGAGGATTGGGCCACGCCAGATGACGGGGGAAGAAGGATCGTCGAGCAAAAGGTTGAGTGACATGACCTCGATGCCGCTTTTGCTGCGGACAGGGAACATGGTCGTCTCGTTCGCGGTGGCCATTTCGGTTAAGCCAAAGGCTTTGGGAATCGAAGGTCCGGTGAGGTCGGCGTCGATGATGGCGACGTTTTTGCCCGCCCGACGCGCATTGACCGCGAGCAAAGAGGTGGTGAGGGATTTTCCAACGCCGCCTTTGCCCGAAACCACGGCAATGACTTTCTTGATGTTGCTTAAAGGATTCGCTTCGACGCGAAGATTCTCGGCTTTTCGGCTTGGGCAATCGGCACCGCAAGACGCGCAGTTATTGTCGCAATCAGGCATATTATTCTCCGTCTTTCGCCGGCATGAGGTAGGTCAAGATGGCGCGACGGGTAAGGATTCCGCGGAATGCGCCATTGGTATCTACCAAGGGAATGTAGTTTTGGTTGACGGCGATGTCAAAGAGCTCTTGAACGTCCACATCTTCGTTGCAGGAAAGGGTCATGCGTTCGATGCGAACGGTGGAAAGGGGCTCTTTCATGGCCGCGGGAAGATCGCCGCAGTTGACGAGGCGGTGAAGGATATCGCCAGAGGAGACGGAATAAAGATAACGGGCGGAGTTGCGCTCGATGACCGGAATCATCGAGTAGTGGCACTTGTCCATCTTTTTCACCGCTTCGGCGATGGTGATGTCGCTGTAGATGAATTCGACGCGTTTTGCGGGTGTCGCGAGTTCTTTGGCTTTCATGTGGTCTATTATCTTCTTTTTTGCTTTCCGAAGGAAGAGAAAGGCTTTTCATTCATGGCCTTCGATGCCAGGGAGAATACGATTTAGCCCCGTTTGGCCCAGATAATGGGCGACGATGGTCTTGGCGAAATCCAGCGAGAAGCCCATCGAATGGCCCGTGATGATATGGGAGGTTTCGACGGCGCCGACATGGAGATAGTTTCCTTTTCCTTTTTGGAAACCCGGGAAGCAGGTGTAATCCAAGCCATCCAAATAACCGAGCTCTCCCAAGATCGAGGGGGCTGCGCAGATGGCGTGCACGTCTTTCCCTGCGTCGAAGAAAGCTTTGATTAAGGCGGTGACTTCGTTGCTGGCGCGCAGGTTTTCTACCCCAAGCTTGCCGCCAGGAAGGACGAGGAAATCGTAGTCATTGACGATGATGTCTTGGATTTTTGCGTTGGCCTCGACCTTGACGCCGTGAGAAGAAGAGACGCTAAGCGAATCCGAAATGGAGCAAAGCGTCACCTTGATTTCGTGGGTGCGGGTAAGGACGTCGGCAGTGGTGAGGGCTTCGACCATTTCGAAGCCGTCGGCGAGTAATATCAATGCGTTCATGGTTGAAGTATAATTCTTTCGTGCCCAAATTCCGAAACAAATATAAGAAAAAACGCAGCGACGGCAAACGTCCGCAGGGTTCGGACGCCTTTTCCTATCATCAAGAAAAAGAGGACGCGGGTTTACGGTCCTCTTCCTTAAAATACAAAGACGATATCGATTCGGTTTAACGGCCGCTTTCGACAAAGTCGATGAGGTGCTCGATGACCTCGATGTCTTCCTCGATGGGGAAGTCTTTGTCTAACGGCAAGTGCATGCTGATGGAAGGAATCCCCGAAAGACGCACCAAATAGGAGACGACGTTGCACACGAAGCGACCCGGATCGATGGAGATGGCAAGCTCAGAGCCGCAGGAGGAGACATAACGCTGCATCGAGGGGATGTCCAAGATGGAGTTGAGGGATTTCGGTCCGTCTTCGAGGATGGGCTCGCCGCTTTTGATGACGCCCGCTTCGTCGGGCTGGATCGAGTTCATGTCGTTGTAGGCATATTCTTCCAGCGCCGGTTTGCTGCGGAAGGGGGAGAGGTTCATCGTGATGACGCAATCGGGTTTCTCCGCTTCGACGATTTCACGCACCTTCAGCGCATCCTCATAGGTCACGTTGAGGACGACGCCCTTGACGTTGGGGCGAGAAAAGCGGTTGATTACCTCTTCGGTAGGATTGCTGGTATGTGAGGCGTAAGGTTTGAATCCAATTAGTAATGTCTTCATGGCGAAACTCCCTGTTCCTAATATTCTACACCCCAACCCCGGAAAATGGGGCAAACTATTTGTTTTCGTGGGGGATTTGATAAAAATCGACGCCGTTTTGGAAGAGCAACTTGGCCATTTTCGCGCGTTTGGGCCCATCGGCGTTTGCGAAGTATTCTTCGTAGACGGGGTTATCCAACGTGCTTTCGCCTTCGATCGGCGCGTCGGTGCCGAAAATGACGCGGTCTTCACCCATGGTCTCCATCGCCAATAACGCGCTTTCCAAATCGACCCAGGCGGTATCGCAATAGGCGTTAGGCAGATTGCGGATGGCGCGAATGGAGAAGCGGTGGTCGGAGCCAAGTTCCAAATGGGCGGCGACGAAGCGCAGATCCGGATGCTCTTCGGCGGCGGTGATGAAATGCACGATGGCGGAATTCATGTCCAAGGCCGTGTGAATCAAAACCGGCAAGTGAAAACGCCTTGCCAACTCATAGTACGGCTCCATCAAGGGCGAATCGGCGGGGAGGCGTTCGCAATAGGGGTGGAACTTGATGGCTTTGACGAGGTCGAGGTTCTCTTCGATAAGGCGAATAAGCTCGGGGCTTGGCGTTTTCTCGACGCGCGGCTTGACCCAAACCGCCACGTAGATGCGGCCTGGATGCCTTTTGGCGAAATCGAGGCATTGTCGTAAGCCTTCTTCGGCGCTTAAGGGTGGAACATCTGCCGTACCTTCGCTGGGAAAAGAGGAGCAATCGGCATGCGATATCAACGAAAAGAGGACGTTTTTGCGGTCCATTCCATCCAAAAGGTTCTTTTCGCTTTCCTCAATCGTGAACCAAGAAGCGATGTGGGTATGGGCATCAAAGATGTTCATGTTCATACAATAAAATAAGTGGTCTTTCCGCGTTTGCCAAGTACGCGAGCGCGAAAGTGCATATGGACAAAGTGGGGCAATTGTGTAAAATAATCGTCGCTTTGGGGTGTAGCCAAGCGGTAAGGCACGGGTCTCTGAAATCCGCATGCACTGGTTCGATCCCAGTCACCCCAGCCACTTAGCGATTCACGGTTGATCACGGTCAACCGTTTTTCATATCAAAAAAGCCGACGGGGATCATCGCGTCAGCTTTTCGTTTATTTATTCGGCTTTAAGGATTTCAATGAGGACCTGCGTCAGGCGACGGAATTCGCCGACGGAGAGATACTCGAAGCGGCCATGATGGTTGTAAGATCCGGTGGGAAGGTTCGGCGTGGGGATGCCCATGAAGCAGAATCCGGCCCCGTCGGTGCCGCCGCGAATCGGTTCGTAGCGGTGGGGGAATCCCAAACGATCATAAGCGCGATCGATGCGCTCGACGCACTCGGGGCAGCAGTCGATGATTTCCTTCATGTTGCGGTAATCGTCGCCGATGGTTAGTTCGATCGAAGCGGAGGGATATTGGGCCAAAACTGCTTCTTTGGCGCGCTCGAATTCCTTCTTTTGCTCTTCGAGCAGCTTGCGGTCGTGGTTGCG
>JBGUWA010000172.1:0-2781 GCA_045220635.1 Candidatus Alloenteromonas sp.
ACGAAGTTCAACGGCAATCTTTTTAGGATTTGATAGGTCTCGCGGACCACATCGTTGCCTTTGCCTTCTTCTTGGCCCACCGATAAGGTGGCGATGCGTGGATTCTCTACCCCGATCAAACGGAGATAGACATCCGCCATCAAAGCGAACTGAACGAGGTATTCGGCTTTGCAATCCATATTGGCCCCCGCGTCGCAAAGGCGGACGAAGGAATTCGTGCGGGTTGGCAAAGTCGCGATAAGGGCAGGGCGAGCCACGCCAGGGAGGCGGCCGACGCGCAAAACGGTTCCGGTAAGCAAAGCGCCCGTAGGACCAGCGGAGACTAGGCCATCGATATCTTCGTTTTTGCGCAGGGCATCAAAGCATAAGGCTAGCGAAGAATTTGGCTTCTCTTTGATAAAGGTACTGGGGTGATCCGTATTCAAAACGGCTTCCTCACTAGGAATAATTTGATAGCGATTTGCGGGGATATTGGCCTTTTCCATGGCTTCTTGGATGGCCTTTTCCGGGCCGACCAAAGCCAAGAAAAGCTCACTTTCTTTGGCTAATGCCGCGGTGGCGCCATTTAGCACGGCAGTGGGGGCGTTATCGCCGCCAAGAACATCGACGAGAATCTTCATTTGAGGAACTCCAATCGCCCTAGTGGGCAAAGACTTGTTAACTATGTTAAGATTATGGCCGCAAAAATGAAAGCACGAGTCCTTGATTATCCTTCTTACCTCGAGCACGTTCGTCATAACGAGCTCGAAATCCTCGCCTCCAAAGAGTGCGGGTGTTTGGCTTGTGGCCATTCCTTTTCGGCTCGCTTAGTCAAATCGTGGTTCACCGATGATCAGGGATTATCCGCTTCTTGCCCGGATTGCGGCTTAGCCTATGTCGTTGGCGATGCCTCGGGATTAGAACTTAGCGACAACGCCTTAAAGGAATTGACGCTTCACCATTATGCGGACTCGAGCGAAGACAGCCGCTTTGGCGATTATAGCGAATATTGCGCCGCCTATTTCGATGGCAAGATCGAAGCCACCGAGCATAACGAATACCTCTATTCGGAATACCTCCATTATTTGGCGGACGATTACCATTTGCCTTTAGCCATCCATGCCTTGGCCAACCTTTATTATCGCGGTGGCGCCTATCTTGAACCCGACCTCGACATGGCCATCAAGTATTACACGCAACCCCCGTTATGCTATGACTCGAGCGCCTTATTCGAACTTGGCGGCGTCTATCAGAAGCGCGGCAACAAAGGCGACCTCAAACACGCCTTCGAAGCCTATGTGAAATCTTCCGCCTTAGGTTCGATTTCCGCTTCCCTGCGCATCGGCGGTTTCTATTTGGCGGGGATCTACGTCAAAGCCGATGAGGAGTTTGGCCTAAACTGCCTCCTCTCGGGTTTTGGCGAGCTTTATCTCAAAGCCTTCTCCGCCCCCTTGTCTTTGCCTGAACTTGCCGCGACCGCGTTTGATATCGCGAGTTGCTTCCGCGATGGCATGGGCATCGAGAAATCGAACTTCCGCGCCTTGCGTTACTATTTGCTCTCCGAATATTTCGCGAATTTGGCGATGCAAAACGGCAATGCCCAAATCCCCTTCCAAGACGAGGCCAAAGAAGAGATTCGCCGCATCGCCTACGAAGAAAAGCTTGATGCCGCCGCCCACGAAGTCGTCTATGACGAAGATACCTTCTTCGACACCTTCTTAGAGCAATACGATTCGGTTTGCCGCAAAGCCATCACCGGCGTCGAGATCGAAAGCGACCGCATCCACTTGCACATGAATTCGGATTTGCCCCTCCTCGTTTTGGATATTGGCAACCTCGCGTTAACCCACGTCACCGAATGCCATTGGTCCTTCCCCGGCGCGACCGTCGAATTCCCCGCGGGCGAAAACTATCCCTTAGCCTTCGAACGCATCGAAGTCGACCCCCATTACGTTACCTCTTTCCTCCACGAAGACCCCGTCTATGGCGAAGTGGTGGTCTTGCGCGTTTATTTCCCAGACCAGGATAAAGACGAATGAAGGCGCTTACCCCGTTAAAGAAACACCGCTTCAAGGTCTTTCTTGCGCCTGCCCTTAAAGCGATTGAATGCACCTGCGAACTCATCATTCCTTTTTTGGTGCGCGCGATTATCGATGATGGCCTAAGCATCAACGGTGCCCATTATGGTGATTCGGGGTACGTCTTAGGTTTATGCGGCATCGTCTTTGGCTTATCGGTCATCGGCTTCTTATTCACCATGATCACGCAGTACGTGGCTTCTCGGGTTTGCACCGAATACGCCTACGAACTCAAAAACGAAATCTATCGCCATTACGGCCGACTCTCCCCCGTCCAAATCGAAAAATATGGCAAAAGCAAAGCTTTAAACCTCATCAATGCCGCGGCGTTTTCCTTACAAACCGGCGTGCAAATGTTCATGAGGCTTCTCGTTCGTGCCCCATACCTCGTCGTTGGTTCGGTGGTCGCGGCATTCCTGGTGAACGTCTATGCCGGCTTTGTGGTTTTAGGTTCTTTGGCGGTATCGGCCTTAGTCATTGGCTTCGTGGTCGCCAAAACCCCGAAAGAATATACGACCTTGGTGAATAACCTTGATGCTTTAGCCGTCGCAGGCGATGATGCCATCTCTGGCGCCCGCGTCGTCAAAGCCTTCAACAAGCAAGAAGAGACCGTCGCCGAATTCAAAACCCGTTCCGCCGCCTACCAAAAGCAAGCCATCGTCTTGGCTCGCATCAACGCCTTGATCAACCCCTTGACCTTTGGGTTGGTCAATCTCGCGGTCGT